>VGWY01000088.1 GCA_016873575.1 Nitrospira sp.
TGTGTTACCATTCTTCATGGCTATACTCCTTTCTTTAAAAGTTGGTTTTACCAACTTGCGATCTTTCAAGAAAGAGTATAGCCTTTTTCTGACTACTACTTCCTTCCCCTTAATATAGCAAGCTCTCTCACCAGGGGAGAGGGGACTATCTCTCATACTTCCCCTCCCTCGATGGGAGGGGTTGGGGAGGGTGTTATATTTCACGTCCCTTTGTGAGCCAAAGGCTCATGAGGGTTTAAAGAGGAAAAAGATTTTCCAATGAAGCAACATAAAAGGCTAAGGCCTAACTGGGACGAATACTTTATCGGTATTGCAAAGGCCGTCTCTACAAGGGCCACCTGTCTCAGAAGAAAATATGGTGCAGTCATTACGAAGGATAACATCATTGTGAGTACAGGCTATAATGGTGCTCCTTCAGGGATGAAAGACTGCCTTGAAGTAGGAAAATGCACAAGGAAAGAACTCCAGATTCCCCATGGTGAAAGATACGAGCTCTGTCACAGCATTCATGCAGAGGCGAATGCGATTATTCGTGCATCTGTTTATGAATTAAGAGACTCGACAATATATATTTCCGGGACTGATGATGATAACAACGAATGCAGTTCTGAACCGTGCATGATGTGTAAAAGGATGATACTCAATTCAAGGATAGCAAGGGTTGTCTATTCAAATGGCAAGAAAGGATTTGTCATTGTTAACCCAAAGAAATGGCTCAAGGAAAGGGTTTAGGAGATAAGATTATGGAGACTGTTCTGGTGACCGGATGTGCTGGATTTATCGGATGGAAGGTATCACAGAGATTGCTTGAGGAAAATATGAATGTTGTAGGTGTTGATAGCCTGAATGATTACTACGACCCACGATTAAAAGAATGGCGGCTCGCACAACTAAGGGGCAAGGAGCAAAGGGCAAGGGGCAAGAGAGATGTGGAATTCAATTTTCATCTATGTGACATAGGCAGTTTTGATGCAGTTAAAGCAGTATTTGTAAATTATACAATAGATGCTGTTATCAATCTCGCAGCGCGGGCAGGGGTAAGGGCATCGGTAGAAGACCCATGGGTTTATCTCGATACCAATGTAAAAGGCACCCTTAATCTCCTGGAATGCTGTAAGGAGTTCGGGGTTCAAAAGTTTGTGTTGGCATCCACCTCAAGCCTTTACGGTCTCAACGAAATGCCTTTCAGAGAAATAGATAGAACAGATGCTCCCCTTGCACCGTATTCAGCCACAAAGAAGGGTGCTGAGGTTCTCTGCTACAGCTACCATTATCTCTATGGCCTCGACATAAGCATACCAAGATATTTCACTGTCTATGGTCCTGCAGGAAGGCCTGACATGAGCATCTTTATCTTTATAAAAAATATAGACAATGGTATCCCGATAACTGTATTTGGAGATGGTAAGCAACAGAGGGATTTTTCATATGTAGACGATATAGCTGATGGAACCTTGAAATGCCTCCAGCCTTTCGGGTATGAAATATTCAATCTCGGCAATGACAACCCTGTCGGATTAATGTATGTGATAAACATGATAGAAGACCTTCTTGGTAAAAAAGCTGTTATAAAGTTTATCCCCCGGCACCCTGCTGATGTCTTTGCCACATGGGCTCATATTGAGAAATCGAAAGAAAAATTGAACTGGTATCCAAAAACCACAATAGAAGAAGGCATTAAGAAAACTGCCGATTGGTATTTTGAAAATAGAGAGTTTGTCAATAGCCTGAAAAGCCCATAGCCAAGTCTCGGTTCAATTCGCAACAAGTTCAATTCACGCATTGACAATAAATCTCTCTTGAAAATATAATGAGTGAATCTAAGTTATTTCCCTCGGCACGTTGTGCGAGGTTACAGGAGGTTCATATGGCAGAAGGCGTATTGGAGGTTACATCAGCTACATGGGATAGCGAAGTGATCAAGGCTCAAGGACTTGTTATGGTAGATTTCTGGGCGCCATGGTGTGGCCCTTGCAGGATTGTTACACCTACAGTTCAGGAGTTAGCAAAAGAGTATGCTGGAAGGGTAAAATTTTTAAAGCTGAACACCGATGAAAACTCGGATATTGCAAGTACATATAAGATTATGGGAATACCTACCCTTATGTTTTTCAAAGATGGTCGTAAGGTTGACCAGATAGTTGGTGCTGTCCCCAAACAGCAGTTAACGTCATTGATAGAATCTCTCCTGAATGCCTGATGACTTTTGAATAATAATTTTTTTACATTTATCAAAAATTTAAACATAAAAGAGATTGCCACGTCATCCCGATTTCATCGGGACTCCTCGCAATGACAGAAAAGTCGTATTATTGCTTAATTTGTCATTGCGAGCCCGCCATAAGTGGGCGAAGCAATCTCATATTGTGGACAATGATGAGGATACATTATGTTTGAAGCACTTAGTGAGAAATTAGAATCCATATTTAAACGATTAAGAGGAAAGGGTCTCTTAAAAGAAGCGGATGTTGAGGTTGCACTCAAAGAGATACGGCTTGTCCTCTTAGAAGCTGATGTCAACTTCAAGGTTGTAAAAGATTTCACTCAGAAGATAAAAGAAAAGTCTATCGGCAAGGATGTCCTTGAAAGCCTTACCCCCGGGCAACAGGTTATAAAGATACTAAATGAAGAGCTCTGCGAACTACTCGGAAAGATAAATACAAGAATACAATTATCCCCTAATCCTCCGACTATCATAATGATGGTCGGACTGCACGGCTCGGGCAAGACCACGACAGCTGCTAAATTAGCACGGCTTTTCAAAAAAGAAGGGAGAAGGCCGATGCTTGTGGCAGCAGACCTTCAGAGGCCTGCTGCAATAGACCAACTCGTGACACTTGGTGCTCAGATTGGCGTGCCTGTCTATCACTCGAAAGAAACGAACAATCCCTTAACGCTCTGCCAGGATGCCGTTAAAAAGGCAAAGACTGACGCGAGAGACATTGTTATCCTCGATACAGCGGGAAGATTACACATAGATGAATCGCTGATGACCGAGTTACAGAAGATAAAGGAAAGTGTTGCACCAAAAGAGGTTATTTTTGTTGCAGATGCAATGACAGGACAAGATGCCGTCAACATAGCAAAAAACTTTGAGGAACAGATAGGCATTGATGGAATCATACTCACCAAGATGGATGGTGATGCAAGAGGAGGAGCTGCTCTCTCTATCAGGGCAATAACCGGGAAGCCAATAAAATTTATTGGTGTCGGAGAAAAAATAGAGATGCTTGAGCCTTTTTATCCCGAAAGGATTGCATCAAGGATACTCGGTATGGGTGATGTCCTGAGCCTGATAGAAAAGGCTCAAAAATCCTTTGATCAGAAAGAGGCTGAAAAACTCCAGAAAACGATAATAGATGAATCCTTTACCTTTGATGACCTCAAAGACCATCTGAAGAAGTTGCGTAGTATGGGACCATTGGAAAATATACTCGGTATGATACCAGGCATGAATAAGATTAAGAATCTTGATGTTGATGAAAGGGAAATTGTAAAGATCGAAGCAATCATAAACTCTATGACAAAAAAGGAGAGGAAAAATCACAATATCATTGATGGAAACAGACGCAGAAGGATTGCCATAGGAAGTGGAACAACTGTTGCTGATGTAAACAGACTTGTCAAGCAGTATATTGAAATAAAGAGAATGCTTAAGATGTTTAAGGGCAAAAAAGGGTTCAAGCTCCCTAAATTCCTGCCATTTTAAATCTACGATACACCTACATACAAAAGCCACAGAGCACACAGAGGTCACAGAGATAAAAGGAAGAATAATGAGCAAAAGTCATTCTATGTATTCATGTATTATAAAGCTTTGTGTCCTGTGGTTAATTTGTATTCGGGGGGTTGACACATCGAGCACATAATTGGTAAAGTATTAGCACTCTACTACGGAGAGTGCTAAAATATGCTGATGCTGGATGAAAGAAGCAAAAAAATCCTCTGTGCGATTGTCGAGAACTATATAAACTTCCCGGATCCTGTGGGATCAAGGACAGTAGCAAAGGGGCATCCGCTTGGACTTTCACCTGCTACCATAAGGAATATAATGGCTGATCTTGAGGAGATGGGATTACTTACACAACCACATACATCAGCAGGCAGAGTACCAACAGACAGGGGTTACAGACTCTACGTTGATTCACTTCTGTTAGAAAGAGGGTCTACAGACATAGAACGCATTCAAGAAATCTATCTTAACCTCGAGACGTTAAGAGATAATATAGACATCCTTCTTGTTGAAACATCAAAAGCCATATCCATGGTTTCCCATTATCTCGGCATTGCAATGTCTCCCAAGCCCAAAGTGACAACCCTGAACAAGATTGAGCTCTTCAAGTACAAATCTGACAAATTGGCTGCAATCCTCTTTACCGATGAGGGAATGATTAAAAACAAAATCCTATCCCTTGACTCAGAAATTACGCAGAAGGATCTGAATAGAATTGCATCATATCTGAACTCGGAATTTTCCGGATATACACTTGATGAGATTCGCCTCAAGATTCTCAAAGAGATGTCGAAGGAAAAGACTATGTGCGACAGACTTATCTCAAGGGCGATCAGGATATGTCAGGAGGCATTATCATTTCCTTTCGGCGACCTTTTTGTATCAGGTCTCTCAGAGGTACTCGAACTTCCTGATTTTGCGGATCTCCAGAAAATCAAAGAGCTATCAAGGGCAATTGAGGAAAAACACACTATTATAAAGTTACTCGATAAACTCGCAGACCTTGACGGGGTACAGATAATAATTGGTTCAGAGAATTCAATGGATGAGATGAAAAAATTCAGCGTTGTCGTCTCATCATGTAAAGAGGACGGTAGACCGGTCGGTGTTGTCGGCATTATCGGTCCTACAAGAATGAACTATTTAAAGGCAATTTCAATCATTGATAATACAGCAAAATTTATTACAAGGATGCTTGGAGAAAGGTAGGTCTACGACCTGTAAGGAGGAAGCATTGGAAGATCGTGAAATGAGGGAAGACGAAATGTCCATCATTGAAGAAGGCATTGAGATAACCGAAGAACCTCCTGTGAGCGAAACGGAGAAACTTGCTGCTGAACTTCAGGAGATGAATGACAAATATGTAAGACTGTATGCAGAATTCGAAAATTACAAGAAACGGGTCAATAGAGATAAGGAAGAACTTGTAAAATATGGCAATGAGAGTCTGTTGTATGAGTTACTTCCAGTAATTGATAACCTCGAGATGGCGTTGAAGCATTCCTCCAATGAGGCATCGAAAGGGCTTGTACAGGGAGTAGAAATAACCTTAAAGGAACTCCAGAGGACACTCGAAAAATTCGGACTGAGTGCTATTGAGGCAACAGGGAAACCTTTTGACCCCTCAATACATCATGCTATGGCACAGATCGAGCGGGATGATGTTGATGAAAAGACAGTTGTGGAGGAATACAGGAAAGGATATATGTTAAAGGATAAGGTATTGAGGCCATCTCTTGTAGCGGTCTCGAAAAAACCAGAAACAGTGAATAGTGAACAGTGAAAAGTTTTTTGTCTTTTAACTAAATACTATTCACTAACAACTATTCACTAAAAAAAATATAGGAGGAATCTTAACATGGGGAAAACAATTGGAATAGACCTCGGAACAACAAACTCTGTTGTTGCTGTTGTTCAGGGAGGTGAGCCTGTCGTAATCCCAAACCAGGAGGGAAGCAGGACAACTCCATCTGTTGTGGCTTTTACTGAAAAGGGTGAAAGGCTTGTTGGTCAGATTGCAAAAAGGCAATCGATCACAAACCCTGAAAACACAATATTTTCCATCAAGAGGCTGATGGGAAGGAAATATAATACTCCCGAGGGAGAACATGCAAGGAAGAGGCTACCTTATAAGATTGTTGAGGCATCCAATGGTGATGCACATGTGGAGATAAGAGGCAAACGCTATTCACCACCTGAGATATCGGCAATGATTCTTCAGAAACTCAAACAGGCTGCCGAGGATTATCTCGGAGAACAGGTTACAGAAGCGGTTATTACGGTTCCTGCCTATTTTGACGACAGACAGAGACAGGCCACAAAAGATGCCGGAAGGATTGCAGGCCTGAATGTTCTCAGAATCATCAATGAACCAACTGCCGCAGCTCTTGCATATGGAATGGATAAAAAGAAGGAAGAAAAGATCGCAGTCTATGACCTTGGTGGCGGAACATTTGATATATCCATACTCGAAATCGGAGAAGGTGTTGTAGAGGTAAAATCCACAAATGGAAATACCTACTTAGGCGGTGATGATTTTGACCTCAGGATTATAGACTGGATGGTTGAAGAGTTCAAGAAAGACCAGGGGATAGATCTTAAGAACGATAGAATGGCATTGCAGAGGTTGAAAGAGGGTGCTGAAAGGGCAAAGATTGAGCTTTCAACAGCCATGGAAACAGAGATTAACCTGCCATTCATAACAGCAGATGCAACAGGACCCAAGCACATGCTCATGAAACTCTCAAGGGCTAAATTTGAACAGCTTGTAGGAGATCTTATCGAACACACAACAGGCCCCTGTCAGAATGCACTCTCTGATGCTAACCTTTCATCTGCAAATATAGACGAGGTCTTACTTGTAGGCGGTCAGACAAGGACACCGAAGGTACAGCAAACTGTACAGAACTTCTTCAGTAAGGAACCAAACAAGACCGTGAACCCTGATGAAGTAGTTGCTGTTGGTGCAGCTATTCAGGCTGCAGTTCTTAAGGGAGATGTAAAGGAGGTATTGCTCCTCGATGTTACCCCGCTCTCATTGGGTATCGAGACACTTGGTGGGATATTTACCAAAATAATAGAGAGAAACACTACAATTCCTACAAAGAAAAGTCAGATATTCTCCACAGCATCTGATAACCAGCCTGCTGTTACCATCAAGGTCTGTCAGGGCGAAAGGGAGATGGCTACAGACAACAAGCTTCTTGGCAACTTTGAGCTCATTGGCATTCCTCCTGCACCGAGAGGGATACCACAGATAGAAGTGACATTCGATATAGATGCAAATGGCATCCTCCATGTCTCTGCGAAAGACCTCGGTACAGGTAAAGAGCAGTCAATACGTATAACTGCATCAAGTGGTTTGAATGAAGAAGAGATAAAGAAGATGACCCGAGATGCAGAGTCACATGCAGATGAAGATAAAAGGAAGAAACAGCTTGCAGAGGCAAGGAATGAGGCTGATACACTCATTTATACAGTCGAAAAATCTCTTACAGAGTATGGTGACAAACTATCTGAATCTGAGAAGAGAGAAGTTCAGGACGCACTTGAAAGATGCAAAAAGGCAAAGGATACAAGTAACGAGGCATCTGAAATAAAATCTGCTATCGAAAACCTTACAAGAACATCCCACAAACTTGCAGAACACATTTACAAGGGCGCGGGTGCACAAGCAGGTGCTGGGGCAGGGACAGGAGCACAAGCAGGTGCGAAAGGCCCTGAAGAAGAGGTTGTTGAAGCAGAATTCGAAGAGGTTGATAAGAATAAGAAGGAGAGCTAAAAATTACTAATTGATAATTGATAATTACTAATTGATAAATTTATGAAGGACTATTATGGAATTCTCGGTGTATCAAGCGATGCATCTGATGCTGACCTTAAAAAGGCATTCAGACAACTCGCCCTGAAATACCACCCTGACAGGAATCCTGATGATAAAGAATCAGAAGAAAAATTCAAGGAAATAAATGAGGCATACTCCTGTCTGAGTGACCCTGAAAAAAGGGTTAACTATGACAGGTTTGGTACTGCTGAAGGAGTTGGGCCTGGGGTTAGCCCATTCGGTGCAGGGTTTGGTGATATATTTGAGGACATCTTTGGAGACTTTTTCGGGACATTCACAGGTCAGCGCAGACCACGACCGACAAAGGGGAATGATCTCAGATATGATCTTGACATAACGCTCATGGAAGCAGCCTTCGGTTCAGAAAAGACCATTGAGGTACCGAAATGGGAAACGTGTAGCGAATGTCGTGGGACAGGTTCAGCACCGGGGAAAGGGCCTGTTACATGTTCACATTGTAAGGGCACAGGTCAGATAAGGTTTCAACAGGGCTTTTTCAGTATCTCTAAGACATGTGGAAGGTGCAACGGAGCAGGCAAAATTATCACAGATCCATGCAAAACATGTAAAGGAAACGGGGCAGTCAGAAGATCGAAGGATATTACCGTAAAGATACCTGCAGGCATTGATTCAGGATCGAGGCTCAGGATTACCGGTGAGGGGGACCCTGGCCTTTATGGCGGGCCACCAGGAGACCTCTTTGTAATACTCAATGTTGAAGAACACCCCTTCTTTAAAAGAGAGGGGACTGACCTCTTTTGTGAAATTCCTATTTCATTCCCCCATGCTGCACTCGGTGCAGAAATAGAAGTTCCCACCCTTGACGGTATATCAAAGATAAAGATACCAGCAGGAACATCATCGGGCAGGATTTTTCATATCAAAGGTGCTGGATTACCAAAGGTCGGCGGGCACGTGAGGGGAGACCAGAATGTAAGGGTTTATGTTGATGTGCCGAAAAAGCTGACCCCAAGGCAGAAAGAACTCCTTGAGGAATTTGCCAGGATTAATGGTGATGAGTTAGCGAAGTCCTTTAAAGAAAAAATTAAGGACATTTTTTCAGGAACGAAGAAGTAGTCATACCTAACTTATGGGAGGTTACCGGTTCTTCATTTTATGATGCCATGTTTTCTATGTCTTTGAAGGATTTCATCTGCCAGTCTTTCGAGAGATTCCAGGTCTTCCTGTCTTGGATAACCCTTCACAATAACAGGCTCTATGAGTTCAACCTTGAGATTGGTTAACATTCCTTTCAAAACCTCTAACATCCTGCTTCCCCATCCATAAGAACCGATCACGGATGCAAATCTTAACTTGGGTCTCAGGGCATTCACAAGATAAGCTCCATAAACAACATTGGGATGTGGACCAGTTAAAACAGTTGGTGAGCCGATTACTATCGTGGCAGCATCAACAAGGGACATGGCTAATTCTCCAATATCCGTTCTTGTAAGATTAAAGGGCTTTACAGTAATTTTTCTTTTAATTAAGGCATCGATAAAATAGTTGACTAATTTTTCTGTGCTTCCGTGCATGGAAACATAGGGAACAATCACTTCATTTTTTACCTCATCTGAAATCCATTCTTTGTAGGCATTGATGATAAATTCCGGCTCCTGATAAACATGACCATGGCTTGGTGCAACGATCTCAATCTCCATGCCATACATGACTTCAAGATGCTTCTTGATACTCGTTCTAAATGGCATCATAATCTCTGCATAGTATCGCTTGGCTGATTCATATACCTTTGCCTCATCTGACACAAAAAGATCACTTGATGCAAGATGCGAACCTAAAAAATCACAGGTAAATAAGATCTTATCCTCTTTCAAATAGGTGAACATAGTTTCTGGCCAGTGAACCCATGGTGCCAAAATAAATTCGAGCGTTTTATTTCCCAGAGAAATTGTTACTCTATCATTTATTGTGAGAAATTTATCCTCTGGAATCAGGAGCAGATCCTTTAGCATGTCTTTACATTTTGGATTTGTAACCACTTTTGCATTCGGATAAAGACTGAGGATTTCAGGTATTGACCCTGAATGGTCCTGTTCGGCATGATGGGAAATAACATAATCAATGCTCGTTATATCCAGCGTTTTCAGGTTTCCAACGAGAATGTGTTGTTTCGCAGGGTCAACGGTATCAATCAGTGCTATCTTTTCACTGCCCTTTATCAGATAAGAGTTATAGCTTGTTCCATCAGGAAGCGGGATGAGTTCATCAAATAACCTCCTGTCCCAGTCTATTGCACCAACGGACAAGATACCAGATCCTAATTCTCTGATAGCCATTTAACAGACCTCCTCATGTTTTTAAGTTTTCCCCTCTGTATCTCTATCGACATAACTATCCCCGTCTCTTTTATTTTGGTAGTTATAATCCTTCACACTATCCTTGTCAATAAATTTTCCCTCTTTCGTATTTATATTGAAAGAGAACTTTAACCACTGAGGCACAGAGACACTGAGAATAAGAACAAATATCTCTTTTATTTATTACAAACAAAAAAAAGCTTGAATATATTAATATTTTTTCT
>VGWY01000089.1 GCA_016873575.1 Nitrospira sp.
TGTCGAA
The DNA here is from genome assembly GCA_016873575.1 of Nitrospira sp. Lineage (GTDB taxonomy): Bacteria > Nitrospirota > Thermodesulfovibrionia > Thermodesulfovibrionales > SM23-35 > VGWY01. The sequence continues at coordinate 8 of VGWY01000089.1, forward strand.
TGTCCTGCAGGTGTTATTGCATTCGGCAGGGATGTTGAAACATCAAAGCAGGTCTGGTCTTCTATCGAGGGATATCCAGGAGATTTCGATTACAGGGATTTTTACAGAGATATAGGATATGACCTTGATCTTGAATATATAAAACCGTTTATCCATCCAGACGGAATAAGGACATATACAGGTCTTAAATATTACAGAATAACAGGAAAGACGGATGTAAAGGAACCATATTGTATTGAAACAGCAAACGAAAAGGTTTCAGAACATGCAAGGGATTTTGTATCGAAAAGAGAGCTTCAGATACGGTTTCTTTCAGAAACCGTTCAGGCTCGTCAAATGAATCTTATGCCTGTAGTTACCGCGACGTATGATGCTGAGCTTTTCGGTCATTGGTGGTTTGAAGGACCTGAGTGGCTCGATTCTCTTTTCCGGGAAATACATTCTGTGCGGAGAAATTTTAAGACAATAACGCCCTCAGAATATTTAGGCCTGCATGCCGCTCGGCCTGCAAGCTTGCAGGTCTGTCAGCCATCTCTGTCAAGCTGGGGGTATAGAGGATTTAATGAGTTCTGGTTGAATAGATCGAATGACTACATATATCGCCATATTCATAAGGCAGTGGAACGTATGATATATCTTGCCGACAGATTTTCCACTCCATCAATTCATCACTCCTTTACTCCTTCACTCCTGAAGAGGGCACTGAACCAGGCTGCCCGGGAGCTTCTTTTAGCTCAGCAGAGTGACTGGGCGTTCATGATGAAGGCCGGGACTGCTACAAGATATGCAGAAAAACGTTTTCAAGAACATATTATGAGGTTCACCGCCCTCTATCAATCAATCATTGCAGAGCATATTTCAGAAGAATGGCTGAATGAGATTGAAGATAAGGACAGGATATTTCAGGATATAGATTACAGAGTCTATGGAAGCAGTTTATCAAATGTATATGATTTCAGGTATCCAAGGAATTCGTCAACCACATAGGAAGAGACTGAATTTTTATTACTAATAAGCGAGAAATCCCTTACCAGCCTTTCTTCTTTGAAGTTGAGCAGATTAAGGGTGCCGTATCTGATTTCCTTTCGTGCAGCCCAGCGAGAGACGATCGAGACCCCAAGTCCATTCTCAACTGCATCCTTTATAGCCTCTGTACTTCCGAGAACCAAGGATATCTTCATATCACGTGGTGCTATCCCATGTTTTGCGAGAAACTTTTCTATCACCTGCCGAGTACCTGAGCCAGCCTCCCTCAAGATGAATGATTCCTTCGTAAGTTCTGATAAAGAGACTTCTTTTTTCTTAGCCCACGGATGTTGAGGAGATACAATCAACATAAGTTCATCAGAGAACAGTTTTTTAAGAACTATCCTCTGGCCGGCAACATCACCTGCCACGAGGCCAAGGTCAATATTACCTGAATTCAGCATTTCAACAACCCTATTTGTATTTCCGACGAGAAGATGTATCTTTATCTTGGGATGGGTTTTCCTGAAACCGGTAATAATACTGGGAAGGAGATAGTCACCTATGGTTGAACATGCACCAATCGTTATACTTCCTTTCACAAGGTCTGTTATTTCTCCAATAACCTTCTCTGCAGATACATAGAGCGAAAGAATTTCTTTTGCATACTTATATAGAACCTCGCCTGCCGGGGTAAGGGTAACCGTGTTTGATGACCTGTCAAATAATTTCGTTTCGTATCTCTCTTCAAGGGCCTGAATCTGAAGACTCACGGCAGGTTGGGTAAGGTGGATAATCTCAGATGCCTTTGAGAAACTCTTTGTCTCAGCTACCTTGCAAAAGACTTTCAGTTTGTGATCCATTTCTCTCTTCCCGTGTCTATTTTACATGTCAGAGCAGGCGATAAGCCGAGTTCTGTTTATGTGGTCATTCATCTGAGGTCTGGTGTTTCCATCAGACTCTTGCGGTCATAACCCGCCACGCCCTCCCCGATCCGCCTTAGGCGGAGGGGATATCAGGTGGGCAACCTTCTCTCCATTCATGGAGGACGCGGCCTATTTACCCTTGCTCAAGGCGGGGTTTTCCAAGCTTGAGATGTCACCACCTCAACTGGTGAGCTCTTACCTCACCTTTTCACCCTTACCCAATCGAGGCTGAAGCCTCGGAGTTAAAAGTTTCGAGTAAAGAGTTAAAAGTATTTAACTTCTCACTCCTAACTTTTCACTTCTAACTCGCACCAAAGGTGCGTCAGGCGGTTTCCCTTTCTGTGGCACTTTCCTTGGGTTTGCCCCAGTCGCTATTAACGACCGCCTTGCCCGATAGAGCCCGGACTTTCCTCCCCACCAGTGCTTACGCTCTGGCAGGGCGACCACTTCACCTGCTCTGACCTATAATAATATTTTATTAGTCTATAATAATTACTAAGATTATAAAGGAGTGATGTGAAACAGTCAATAGTCTTTTTTTATTGCTTATTGTACGGCTGTTGACTCTTGACCGTCCCCTTTATAGTAGAGTATCCGGTTGCACTGGGGGCACTGCATAATCTCTTCGTTCCTTTTTATCTCGACAAAAAGCTGCGGAGGTATATTCATATTACATCCCTGGCATACTTCTTCTTTCGCCTCTGTTACTACGACTCCATCTCCTGATTCAATCAGTGTGATATATCGGTCATATAATTCCTTGTCAATGCCATCACCTATTTTTGCCCTTGCTTCCCTGAGGGTTAACAATCCTTTTTCTGCTTCTTCCTTCTCTCTTTCGAGTTCCTTTTTAAGTGCCTCCATCTTTTCTTTCTCTGTCCGTATTTTTTTCTCCTGTAATTTTATTTCCCTTGATGAGACATCCATCTCTTCCATGACGATGAGTATCTCATCCTCAACAGCATAGTGCTCCTTTTCGGCAGATTCAATCTCCTTCAAATGTGCCTGATATTCCTTGTTTGTTTTTATTTCAGTCATACGAGTCTTCAGCTTTTTTATCCTCTCATTGATATCATCTAATATTCTCTCCTTGTCACGTTTCTTCTTTTCGAGAGATTCATACCTTTGTTTTAGCTTCTCAAATGCTGCAACTGATTCTTTGTATAGCTTCTCTGCTACAGAAATTTTTAAAGGAATTGCACCTATCGAGCGCCTTTTGTCTAAAATGTCAGAATCAATCTGTTGAAGTTTTATCAGGCTTGCAAGTTGTTCATTCACTTTTTTATCACACCTTGAACTTTTAATTTTAAACCCCGATTTTCTGGGGAAAATCGGTTGGTGGGCCCACCAGGACTCGAACCTGGGACCAACCGGTTATGAGCCGGTAGCTCTACCAGCTGAGCTATGGGCCCCTCTACAGAAAGTTATGAGTGATGAGTTGAAAGTTATGAGTTATAAAACCCAATACCTTTTGCTCTTAACCAATAACTATTAACTATAAACTTGTTATCATTCTTGGGTCAAGGGCCTTCAATAAATTCTCTGAGCCACTTACTCCTTGATGGATGTCTTAATTTTCTTAATGCCTTTCCCTCTATCTGTCTTATTCTCTCGCGCGTCACAACAAATTCCTGTCCTACTTCCTCAAGGGTACGAGGAACGTCTCCGCCGATACCAAATCTTCTTCTTAGGACATTTTGCTCTTTAGATGTTAACGAGCGGAGCATCTTTTCTATCTGTTCCTTCATATCATCTTGGATTGCGATATCAAGGGGAGATATCATCGTCTTATCCTCGATAAAGTCCCTCAGAATCCCATCTTCATTTTCTCCAACAGGGGTTTCAAGAGAAACAGATTCTTTTGTTAACTTGAGTATCACCATTACCTTTTCAACAGGGATCTTCAACCTTTCAGCGATTTCATCAGGGAAAGGTTCTCTCCCCATCTCCTGGACAAGTTCTTTTGATGCCTTCGTTATCTTGTTAAGCATTTCAATGATATGAACAGGTATTCTGACTGTTCTTGATTGATCTGCAAGTGCCCTTATGATAGCCTGCCTGATCCACCAGGTTGCATAGGTACTGAATTTATAACCTCGTCTGTACTCGAACTTCTCAACAGCCCTCATAAGACCGATATTCCCTTCCTGTACGAGATCTGAGAAGCTCAACCCCTTGCCTATGTATCGTTTCGCAACACTTATCACAAGCCGGAGATTTGCCTTTATCATCTCATCTTTTGCCTTCTGTACTTCCCTCTCACCTGCCATAAGGGACCTCAGTGCCCTTTTTATTTCAGAAGCCTTCATCCCGAGAAGTTTCTCCTTCCCCTCGATCCCCTTTTCATATGCCTGAACCCTTCCCTTGAGCACAGATGCTGAATATCCTGATTTCCTTTTTTCATCCATTGTCTTTTTCTGCAGGTCATCTATCTCTACTGTAACCCGGTTCAACTCCTCTGAAAATGCCGTTATGACATCCTCTTTTAACCTGAGTTCCTGTATTTTTCCAAATATCTGTTCCCTGTTCTGTGTAAGTTTCTTGAAAACCCTCTTTGAAGCAGAAGAGGGTTTCCCCTGCAGCTTCATTAGGAATCCCTTTCTTTCCTGATACAGGTCCTCTATCTCTTCTGTAACCTCAAAAAATCTTTTCCTCTCGATTTGGAGGGCTTCCTCATCCTCCTCTTCGATGTCCTGAATTACTTCGGAAAGTGGTGCCTCTCCACGTTTAACCATAATGCCCAGGGCTATAATCTTTTTCAAAACAAATGGAATTGAGAAAATTGCCCTGTAAACCTTTCCCCTGCCCTTTTCTATCTTCTGAGCAATCTCCACTTCGCCCTTCTTTGTGAGCAAGGGAACTTTTCCCATCTCCTTTAAATAGATGAGGATAGGGTCTTTCCCACCTCCTGTAAGAAGAGGGAACTTTTCTTGTTCCTCAGCGATCTCATCATCGATTCTTAGCCTGGCAATGTCAGAAGTATCTCTCTGCTCATCGTACTCCTCAAAATAGTCAAGGTATTCTCTCATAGGGATCCTTTCATAAGATCACGCTTTTCTTTCAGCCATATATTGAGCAATTCGATATCACCGGATTCTTCTGCCCTTTTCATTTTTTCCTCACACTTCTTCTGTGCCAGTGTCTGCAGACAGTCATCAATGTTTCTGTCAACAAGTTCTAAATCAAACCCGGGATCGAGAGAGAGAGCTGTAATCAATGACTTTTCTGCATGATTTGCCTGACCGAGGAGAGAGGTCAAATCGAATGTACTACCAAGTGTTTTCATTTTCTTCAATAAAGACCTTACAGGTTCTTCCTTCAGGTCCTCGATGTTGAGTCTTGAAAACACATAATCAGCTTTCCCTGGTGATGCAATGATAGAGCTTAACAGAAGATATTCTTCCCTGTTCCTTGTTGAGCTTTCCGGTCTAAGCCCTTCAACAGGTTGTCGGCCTGATTTTTGCCTCATCTTTTTCAATTCACTTCTGAGGACAGCTTCGTTTATCCTTGACCTGTCAGCAAGTTCTCCTAATAGTTCATCCGCGACGATCAGGTCTTTCATGACTGAAATCATTCCAAGGGCTTCCCTTACTTTTTCTATTCTATCTCCCTTTGATGTACTCAGGAGAAAGTCTACCATAGTCATGGCTTGAGAAAGCATTTTCTGAAAAGGCTGGCTGCCTTTCTTCCTTAAAAAACTGTCAGGGTCTTCACCCTCTGGAAGCAATAGTACCCTTGCCCTGAAGTTGCCTTCACAAATAATTGTGAGCGATCTCCGTGCTGCAGAAATGCCTGCATCGTCACTGTCAAAAACCAGAACAATCTTTTCTGTCAGCACCTTGAGTTTTTGTAAATGCTTTTGTGTCAGGGCTGTTCCTAACGGTGCAACGGTATTTTTAAACCCATACTGGTGACATACAATCGCGTCAAGGTATCCCTCAACAATTATGGCATACCCCTTCTTCCGAATCTCTTCCTTCGCCAGGTTCAACGCAAACAGCGTCTCACCTTTCTTGAACACCTCTGTTTCAGAAGTATTGAGGTATTTCGGCAAAGAGCTGTCCATAACCCTTCCGCCAAAGGCGATAACATCATTATGAGGGTTCCATATGGGAAAGATAATACGTCCCCTGAACACATCCCTGTAGTCTCTTTCGTCGTAAACAGCAAGGCCTGCGTCCTTTATCAAAGAATCGCCATGCCCCTTGTTTTTCAGATATTGAAACAGGCCGTCCCTTTTTTCAGGAGCATATCCTATGGAAAAAGTATGAATGGATGTCTCCTCAATACACCTTTTCTCGAGATATGCCTTTGCTCTTTCTGAAGCGCTCAGGTTCTTCACAAAAAATTCCAACGCCTCTTTATTGATCTGGAGTATCTGCTCACGCCTTTCAGTAAGATTTTTGTCGAACCTGAACTGTGTGAGTTGAATACCTGTCTTCTTTGCAAGAGAGCGAATTGTCTCATTGAATGAGAGGTTCTCATGTTTCATGAGAAAACTTACGACATCTCCGCCAACTCCGCATCCAAAACAGTGGAATATCTGTTTTGATTGGCTTACCATAAACGAGGGGGTTTTTTCAGAATGAAACGGGCAGAGACCTTTATAATTCTGGCCTGCTTTCTTTAAAGGGACATATTCAGATATAAATTCAACAATGTCTATTTTAGACTTGATTTCTTCAAGGAGACTGTCAGCCTTCATTCAATCTGCTCAATGAGTCATCGACTGAATCTTCTGAAACCAGAGCATTCAAGAATCTCAAACGAATTATCTTTTGAAAGCTCATCCATGAGGAGATTCATGCCGAGGTTATCACTCGAGATATGGCCGGCAATAATAACATTCAGGTGGTTCTTTTCAGCCTCTTTCCTATGGTCTTCGCTCAGATGCATTGCAACGATTGTACTTATCCCTCCTGTTGTGAGGCTTTCGAATACCTCTTTTGCCCCTTCTGTACCACCAGTCATATCCACGAAGATCTTCCCCGCCTTTCTATTTTTTGAGCCGAGGAGAATTTTCGGGCCGATAGTATTCAGCCCTGCCTCTTTATATTCAGGGATGTTTTTGAGTATATCAAGCACATCACCGACAAGATATGGTTTTTTTTCATCAAAGAGTCCCTGGAGATAGCTCGCGACCATATTGTCAGCAGGCGTATGAAGGCACAGAAATGGAATACCTAAAAGTCTTGCTGCATCAACTGCCCTTGTATGATTTATCGGCATCAGCCTTCTCTCTACTTCCTTTATCCTTCCATCCATAAGTCCTTCTGCAATATTGATAGGGACGCCAAACCTGTTCAATATATCTGACTGCATCCGCATTACTGTATAAAGGTTTGCAAATGCCCTTCCCTCAGGATGGTGCGAGAGGAGAAGATCAACCTGTCTGCCCTTCAACCGTAAGTGATCAGCAAGGAGTATCTCTCCAACCTCAATGTCAATACCAACGAGGATATGTTGAATCTCTTCTTCACCTGTTCCATGGAGAATCCTCGAATCAGAATAGGGATTCTGGAGAGTCTCCTTATCAAAATCCTCCCGCTCGTCTGACTTTAATTCATCAAAATCCTTTTTTCTGCGCTCCAGATCATTCAGGACAGTATTACTGCCACGAGGGTCATTTGCCCTGCCGATCTCTATCGCCTTTTTGTAAAGATCTTTTAATTTCATCCAGTTTCCAAGAGCTCTTTGACCCGCTGATTGACACTCTTTCCATCGGCAATACCTTTTACTCGTGGCATAATGAGCCGCATAACTTTGCCTATATCCTTTATTCCGTTAGCAGAAGATTCCCTGATCGTCTCGATGATTATTTTGTCGAGCTCTTCTAAGGTTAGCTGTTGAGGCAGGTATGACTGGAGGATTTCAAGCTCCTTCCTTTCCTTTTCAGCAAGGTCTTCCCTTCCTCCCTTTGAAAACTGTTCTATTGATTCCCTTCTCTGCTTTAATAGCATGGAGAGAACAGAGAGGATGTCATCTTCAGATAATTCACCCCTCTTTTCTATCTGCTTATTTTTAATGGCTGCCTTGGCCATCCTTAAAACAGAAACTCTCAGGCTATCGGAAGTCTTTAATGCTACCTTGAAATCGTCATCGAGTCTCTGTAGAAGGGACATTTATTTTGCCGCCAGCTTTATTCTCTTAAAAGCCTTTTTACGAGCAGCAAGTGCCTTTTTTTTCTTTTTCACACTTGGCTTCTCGTAATGCTCTCTTTTCTTTACCTCAGAGAGGACTCCTTCTCTTTCACATTGCTTCTTGAACTTTTTAAGAGCATTTTCGAAAGACTCATTCTCACCAACCCTTACAAAGGGCATCCATATACCCCTCCTCCCTGTCTAAAAATCATTAAAAAACAAAAACAATTGTAACAATTTACTCATTTCCATGTCAATGTAAGGCCATCCGGAATTTTACCGGAATTTTACCTGTTAGGAATTTTTTAAAAGTGAACTCTTTACGAATTAAAAGTGAACTGTTGATCAAGGGAGTAATATTAAGGAAATGAGCGAAGTGAAGAGGTGGGTTTTCACTTCGCTCATATTTGTTTTTACCATATTGGCAAATTCAAATCCTGATTTTTAGCTCGTTGAATGTCAACAAGGCGGCCATTGCACCAGAATCTAACCTCAGAGAGAACCTTATTCATGGGATAAATACGGATGTTGACCTTTTCTCCAGAATCGACGCCATTTATTTTCAGGACCATATTATTGATGGATATTCTCCGGTAAGAATCTACAGTTCTGTCGAGCCTTAGGCAGAAGATATCTTTGGTGGATTGATAGGGTGGCCTAATTTTGAAGTCTCTGAAAAGGGACGTACCCTCTCTTAATGCCTTTTGAAATCTGAAATAAGGGACTTCCTGAGTTGTCGAATGGACCTGGCGGTAATTATACCGATGTATTTCCTGATTCAGTATTTTTTGAGCCTGCTTTATATCAGACACATTTTCCCTGACACAGGTTCTTACGAGTCTATCCTGAAGCCACTGGTAAGGACGTTCAATCTTCCCTTTCGCCTGAGGAGATAAGGCATAGATAATCTTCACATTGCAGTCGTATAAAACCTGCTTCCATTGAGGGTCCGTTTCATCAGTTATTTTGTGATGTCTCCGCCAGAAAGAGTCCCTGCCCTGCACAAACCGAAAGATAGAATGGGAATCCACATAGTAGGAGAAAGGCAGCCCATGAGTAAGGATCAGTCTTTCCAAAGCGACAATATGAGCCCATGAGGTTTCTTTCTTCAGCAATTTTGCATAGAGGATATATCGGCTGTAATCATCCAGTGAAGTGATCAAATACCATTTCTCTTGAGCATTTGGCGCCCAGAGATGATAGGAGGAATCATGCTGGATCAATTCCCCGGTATAGTTGGTCAATACTTCCCGGTCATGGATGGTTCTTTTAGGTTTTTTGAAATAGAAGTCGTTCTTCCGGGCTCTGTCAATGATCGTGGACAGAGACACCTTTTGCTTATATTCTCTTTCCAGACGATCCTTGATATAGCTGTAGTTGTACGAACGAAGCGGAACATCTTTGTTCTCTATCAACTTCTTTTCAATTGCTAACTCTTTTAAAATATTGGTTTCGACTGCTTGGGGTATTGCTCTGGTTTTGCCTTTCCGTACATACTGGATTGAGAATGCAGAAGGATTATCATGATATGCTTTTATTAAAGCAAAGAATCTTGTTTTGTTAATGCCGAGGATCTCCTGAAGATATCTTCTGCCTACCTCTTTTCTCAGATATTTCTCGATCAGTTCCTTGATCTGTTCATTAGTAAACTTCTTGTGTAGTTGTACCAAAATACAAGCCTCCTTTTTTGAGGCTCATATTACAGTTTTTTAGGTGTTCACTTTTAATTCGTAAATTTGTAAAAAACGGTTCACTTTTAATTCGTAATTGACAAGGGTCGTTTTTTCTCTTGACAGAACGGGGCCTTATAAGGCCTTATAAGTGTTTGGCGCAGAATTTGACGCCGTGGTGGAAACCAAGTCAGAGCTATTGGACAATCTTTAAAAAAATAAGGAATATGGAATTTATTTTTTATTTCCGATCAGGG
>VGWY01000090.1 GCA_016873575.1 Nitrospira sp.
GACCTTAAAAGACATGAGCTTGTTCTGTCCAACCCTCACAGAGCCAAAGTCAAGGAGCGGCGGCGAAAGAGGGGTGTTATCTGTTTTAAGTAGTGTCAGTTGTGACTGGCCGAGTGAGAATCTCTGTCCGTATATATCTGAAGCAGTGGTTTGATAATTCCTTGCATCCTTCCATATAGCAAGGAATTGATTAATCTGTGAATTGTATGCAATGACAGGATTATACTGGTTGGCCTGTGCAATCGAGATAGAGTAATTTGAACCTCTTAAACTCCCTTCTGCGTCAACATACTGTCCATAAACATCAAGGTTTTCCAGAGATATAGAACCGTTCCGTCCATCCTGCCAGATGACAAAATATCTCTGGTTGACAGAATCATAAGATATAAAAGGCTTTGTCTGTTTTGAGTTCGCTACATTTGCATCCTGCTGACCATTACCATCAGTATCCTGATAACTAATAATAAAATTATTGTTATAAAGCCCGCTTCCAGTATATACAAGCTGTCCATATATCTTTGTATTTGAGCCATCCCGTAAATCCTCCCATGCAACAAGGAACTTCTTTGTTATAGGGTCAAGAGTGATGGATGGATAGTAAGTAGGCTGAGACGAGTTTGATATATAGAGAGAAACAACTCTTAAAAAAGGAACAATACGAAAGTCAAAATTTTTATCTGGCAGCCCATAGATTGCTGTCAGCCCTGAATCAGGATCTGCCGCATCGGTTGCTACACTTGCAACTATATCATTCGCATCACAATAACCGTTAGAGGGAGTTTCTCCATCATCATCTTTGCAGGTATTTGTTATACTTATCTCTCTCCTTTGTCCCTCCCAAACAATAAAGCATTCAGAGGTAGTTGAATCACAGGCAACATCAACATTAAAGACTTGGTCAAAGTATTCGTAAGTCCTGGTTTCTTTATAGGCTTCAGCACCCCTTTCGATTTTCCTTCCTCGTGAATATACAACACCACCATCATTTTCTTGTTCAATGATCGTGGGGCTTATGTCATATCCTGTCAGGGCTCCTTTTATAGAGGTATACCCCGGGAACTGTGTGTCTCCATGAATCCAACTGATAATATCACCTTGAAGTGGGAATGGTATGTAAGAGACGGTTTTCCGTGTTGATCTTGACTCAGCCCATGCAATCCAGAACATGTCTCTAACCTTGTCATAGGTAATTTTTGGCACAGTGCGGGAAGTAGCATTGGATTGTGTCCCAGGGGTTAAAAGGTCATCGTCTTCAAGGGTAAGTGCTGTTTCGGCGCCAAGGACAGGATTTGAACAGCTTGCATTCAGGCTTGTGACATCAATTGTACGATAATAAATAAACCCTGTATTTGCTGTATAGCTATATCTGTCATCCTGCCATGCAACCATTATCTTATCATTTGTATCAATTGAAACTCCTTGAGTAGCACCATTTCTGTATGCTGCCCTCGGGACAGTCTGACTGCTAATTGCATTTGTTAGAGTAATCTCACTTCCACATACAGTTCCATTGCTATTTATAAATTTTCCCTTTATATCAGCACCAGTGGTTAGATTGCTCCAGTCTTCATAAACAGAAAACCATAGGTTTTTGTCGGGGAGATAAATGACATGCGGGTTTTGCTGGTCAGCGGCGGCATTGGAAATAACTATTTCAGGCCCTTCGAGCTTTGCAGTCTTAATCTTTCCATCTTCTGTTTTTTCATTGTCTAAGACTGTCGGCTGTATCCCCGATGTTGACTTAGGGGCATCACCTGAGCAGCTCACAAAAAACCCGATTATTACTAAAAGGCACAATATATTTTTCACTATCTTCATCTTAAGCCCTCCTTAAGAATCAATAATTATTTCCAATAGCTCCCTCCCCATTGATGGGGGAGGGTTAGGGCAGGGGTGATTTTATGCTTCATTTCACCCTCCCCTTCATCCCCTCCCATCCCGGCCTTGCTCCGCAAAGCGGGGCAGGCAAGGGAGGGGAGATATTTAGATACCTCGCAGCTTGCTGCGGGGTAGTTCATTGGCCATTTGTGAGCCATCGGCTCGTGTTGTTTCTGCCCCTTTTGTCATTGACCCGAAAATACCCCTCTTTGGCAAAGAGGGGTTAAGGGAGATTTTATGATTAATAACTCGAAACATTTGTTCTTAAAATCCCCCTTCATCCCCCTTTACCAAAGGGGGAGTGTATATGGTATTTTCACCCTCCCCTTCATCCCCTCCCATCAAGGTAGGGGAAATTCCCTCTCCCCTTGTGGGAGAGGGGAAGGGTGAGGGGTATTCTCGGTTCAATGACAGCCGAATTTTGTCATGCTGAACTTGTCGTAGCGACTCTCAGCGAAGTCGGTACGACTCGATTCCGAGACTCGCATCGAGTTTCAGGGTCTCCTTAAACGAGACCCTGAACCAAGTTCAGGGTGACAAAAATGTACTTTTTCAGCGGTCTCAATTTATATGACCGAGTCAACCAGCATTCGTTGATGCAGAGGACTCGGTTATTGTCAATGGATTACTCACTCTTAACCTCAAATGATGCCTTTCCATAGGCAGTACCTGAACGAACTTCGAGATCCCCCTTGTAATCAAGTCCGCCTGATTGATAATCCATGCGAAGGTTATAAATACCAAAATCATCTGTCTCGGTATCAAAAGGAGAGTTTACCGGGGTTGAACCATTATAGAGCTGAACGACACCACTTGAATCCGGGACAGCCCATGGATAAGAGATTGTTATCTTTATATTGCCAAGAGGGATATCATTCGCATCTGTGACTGAGATGGAAAAAAATTGAGTATGTGTATCTATAGCTCCGGTATCAGTTATTGTAACTTCGGAAGGATTTATTTTGACCTTTGCCCCAGGCGGTGCACTGACAGATTCTCCACAGCCTGAAAATGGTATAAGAAATAAGAATAGTAATAATAATCCAAGATATTTCTTCATTTTGCCTCCCCTATGCTTTTTCTATATTGTCTCACCACAGAGGTCACAGAGTCTATAGGGAGAACACAGAGATTTTTATTTTTAAAAATTAAAAAGTTACTCAGTGCACTCATTCTTGAATTCTCTGTGTGCTCTGTGGTTTAAGTCGTTGAAATTTATATCTCACTTCATCATTCTGGTTTATGCACAATCCTGGGTGTAATGAATATGAGCATTTCGCTCGTGCTATCGTCAATTTTCCTGTTTTTGAATAACCATCCTAAAATCGGAATATTCATCAAACCAGGGACCCCTGTATCTGTATCCTGTTTGCTTGTTTTGAATACACCACCAATGACAACAGTCTCACCATCCCGAATGATGACATTTGTGGTTGCCTCTCCCTTCTTGGATGCCGGAGTGCCTTGCAGGGAGACACGTGTCCAGTCAGGTTCTTCTTTCTTCGCATTTATTTTCATTAATATTGTGTTGTCAGGTGCTATTCGGGGTGTAACAGTCAGGCTTAAGGTATAGTCTTTAAAACCTTCGGATACAGTTCCTTCTGCTGTCTGCATCCTATAGGGGATGCTAGCACCCTGCGATATAAATGCCTCATCATTGTCCCTTGTCAAAATCCTCGGATTCGAGACAATCTTGCCTTTTCCGATTGACTGTAATGCAGAGATCTGAAGGTCAAGACCCATTGTTCTCGCAGGATTCAGGACTCCAAAATTGAATCCAGAACCGGAACCAGGGCTTGCACCTGATGGGAAGTCCACCATATAGTTGCTCCCTGTAATTGGTCCCCGGTTGAGTCCTGAAAACCCTTTCATCTGGAAGAGGGAGTCTGCAGACTTTAAATTTAATCCCCATTGAATTCCTAAATCCTTAACATCTAATGTATTTACCTCAACAATCCGTGCCTCTATCATTACCTGTGGTGTTGGTTTATCGAGGGTTGTAAGGAAATCTTCAATTTTAGTAAAGACTGCTGAGACATCATTGATGACCATGGAGCTTGTCCTTTTGTCAACGCTAATGCTACCTCTGGGTGTCAGTATCTTTGAGTCTTTGACTGCCTTTTCAACTTCAGACACTACCGCGTAGCTAATAGGGAATATTTTAGTCTCTAAGGGCTCTGCCTTTATCGCAGCCTCTTGTGCTTTAGTTGACTCTTCACTTTCCTGGGTAAAGAGAGTAAGAGGAGCAATCCGTATGATATTTCCTTCAACAGATTTCCCAAGGGGAGGGGTAGATGTCTTCAGGATGAGATCTAATGCCTGATCCCAGGGTACATTGATAAGCTTCATGGTTAACTTGCCCTTTACATCAGGACTTACAACGATATTGTAACCACTGATGTCTGCCAGTAACCTGAATATGGGTATGATATCCGTGTCTTGAAAATCAAGAGATATCTTTTTCCCTGTATATTTGCCTTCTGCAATAGGTATCGCAATTTCTTCAGGCTCAATTTTTTCAATCTTTTCTTCTTGTGGTGCCATCTTTTGTGCTATCTGTGGAGCAGAAGGCTCTTTTTCTGATCTCTGCAGGGCTATGACAATCATATCTCCAGATGCGTTTACATCAAAGTTTGTCTTTTCTTTAAGATCAAAGACAAGTCGTACCTTGTCCTTGTATTTTCCTGACCGAATGCCTTTCAGAGGTGAGATGACGGCAGATGGAACCTGAGCACCCATTGCCACATCAGGGATATCTATGACAATGCGGTTGTCTAAAGGGAAAACACTGGGTGTCATTGAACCATTGCCTTTAATCAAGACCTGAACAGCTCGAGCAGACCTCTCAATGGTAATATCCTTGATTTCTGTAGCTTTTGGAAGTTTTATCGTTTCCTCTTTTCCCGTCTCTATAGGCTCTTCCCTCAGGACCTCTTTAGCTTCTTTTTCTTCCTTTACTTCCTTCAGTAATTCTTCTTTCAAAACTTCTGACTTCTGACTTCTGACTTCTGGCTTTTCTATAGGTGTTTCTTCTTTCTTGACCCTGATCAGGAGTGATTTATCTTTATACTCAGGCTCAACCATTGATGGTGTCTGGAGGAGCAGTTCAAGTCTTGCCAGAAAAGAGGGAGACTCAACCTGTGAGGGAATTATTTCTGTTATTCCTGACTTGTCAGAAACAATCCTGCTATTGAAAGCACCGATACTGGTATCAGGGAGGTCAACAACCATTTTATACGGATCATCTGATCTGTATATCGTATAAACAAATGGTTTGCTCACAGTGAGCGTGACGGAATAGTCCCGGATATCTATATTGGTTAATACGGGAGCTTCCTTCACCTGTGAAGGCGCTTTTACCCCACTGGTTGTTGCACAACCAAGGGTACTGATGAAAATGACCAAGAAAACTACAGAAAATAGGCTTTTGAATCTTAAATGTTGAATTTTAAATTTTGAATTTTGTTTCATTCCCCCTCCTCCCTGCGGAGTTTCAATACTATATCTACAGGTTTTATATCACCCCGATAATCCTTAATATATTCCCTTATAACAACAGTGTTCTTTGTTATCTGCTGTACCTTCCCGTCATGGAGTCCTAAGGTCATCCCTTCTGAAATCGTATATGATTTCTTATCCGGCAACGTGATGAGTGCATACCGCTTGTTTTTATCCCACGCGATTGCTAACAGCTCTATGGTGTCTACTCCATAACTTTCAACAGGGCTTGCCCCCTTTTTCTTTGACGGTTTTTGCTTAGATACTAACACTATGGAAAGGAATGGGTCCCTTCTCCCTCGCGTCTCATAGGTATATATTTCTTCTTCGACTTTTTTCACCTCTGCAGGTTGTTCAACCTTTGGCTCAGGTTGTGCAGGCTGGACTTGCTGGACCACAGGCTTTTTTCCAACGGGCTGCTCTTTTTTGCACCCTGTAAGTGGTATTATGAGAAATATAATTAAAATAGCCAATTGCAAAAATAGAAAGGATGTATGATTCAGGATACATGATCCATGATACCAGAGTTTTTTAGTAATCCCCCCTTGCCCCCCTTTACTAAAGGGGGGATGGGGGGATTTGTCCTGCATCCTGCATCTTGAATCTTGTATTTTTAAAAACTTCATGTGCCTTTACCCTCGGCTGGTTTCTGGGTTAGCTCGGCTTCCGGGATGGCAGAAAAGGTTGTGGCAGTAAATGTTATCTTCAAGATAGCATTTTCCTTTTCTGTTTTCGGGTCACCGAGTCTTATATTCGCAATATTTACTATCCTGTTCAGTTTTGTCAGGCTGCTAAAGAAATACCCAAGGTTATGGTAGCTGCCCGTTAGCTCAACCGCTACCGGGATCTCATAAACGATACCGCTTGCATGGATTTTCTTTTCTTCTGGTTTCCAGAGTAATACCTGGAGCCCTGACCTAATACTGAGTTCTGAAACCTGGCGTAACAGGCTGGAGACCTCTTTTTCTTCAGGCAGTTGGTCTTTTAATTCTGTCAGCCTTTTCATGAGCCGTTCATTCTCCAATGTTAATTCCACAAGCTTTTCAGCCTTTGACTGACTTTTTGCAATTTCGCTCTCCTGAGCGGTAATTTTTATCACAATGGCCTTGATCTCTTTATTTTTTGGAACAATGACAAAAATAATAACAACGATGGTAATGATTAATGCGGGAAGGAATGTCAAAATCCATTGTGCATATGGAGGCAAATTCTTGATATTCAGATTAATTTTTAATGCCATATTATACCTTCATCTTAAAGGTCAGTCTGAAATTATAAATGGAAACATTCTCTATTACAGTGTTTTTAGATTCCTGGAGATAGACATCAAAAAATACCTTCGAGGTCTTAACATTGTCCACATAGGAAACAATCTCTGAGTTTGTAAATGCATATCCTTCTACATCGATACTCTCCCCCGAGACTGTCATTGTCTGAAGCCAGACCCCCTTGGGAAGGAGGTTGCTTATTTCATCAAGAAGCTTCACAGGAATACTCTGGTTTTTTCTGAGCTGCTCGATAATTTCCTTCTTCTGCTGGATGCTCTTATTCAGTTTTTCAAAATTTTCAACTGCTGCTATCTTTTCCTTCAATTCTGCAATCTTCCGTTCATTGGCTGCGAACTGAGCCTTTTTTGCAGCCAATTGGGAGTTAAAAAAGAAGACAAGGTAAGCCATGATGACAGCGACCACGACGGTTGTAATAGTCATGATGATGATGAACGAAGGTACTGGTTTTGGTTTCTTTCTTCTCTTTCTTGCGATAGGTAAAAGATTAATCTTTATCATCTGTCACCGAGCCTCCTTAGGGCTAATCCTGTGGCAACAGCAGCAATCGGTGCTATTTCCTGAATATATGCCATATCGAATCTTTTGGGTATTTGAATGTTTTTAAACGGTTCTATAACCTTTGTTTCTATCCCTACTTTTTCGACAAAGAGTTTTGGAAAGTCCTTTAGGAGTACACAACCACCACTGAGTATTACCTCGTGAATATCAGCCTGTGAAGTTGTACTTCTGAAGTACTCGAATGAACGATTAACCTCACCAATAATCTCATCTGAGGTTGATTCAATAACAAAAAATGCATCTTCCGGTGATACATTTTCGAGCGGTTCGCCTCTCTTGATCCTTTCAGCGTTTTCGTATGTAAGATTGAATTCCCTCTGGAGGGCTTCAGTGTGTATATTACTGCCGATTGCACTATCTCTCGTAAAGACAGAGATGCCTCCCTTGAGGATATTGATATTAATGGTATTTGCTCCAATATTCACAATAGCAATATTCTTCTCTGGTTCAATTTCATAGTTGACCTCGTATAAATTCTCAAGTGCAAATGAATTGATGTCAACGATTACAGGGTTGAGACCTGCTTCTTTCACAACTGAAACATATTCATTGACAACGTCTTTTTTCACAGCAACAAGGATGACATCCATCTGGCCGGCTTCTTCTTTTGGCCCGAGTATCTGGAAATCGAGGTTTACATCTTCAATATCAAACGGCACATATTGTTCTGCTTCAAACTTAATGGATTCAGAGAGCTCTTCCTCTGACATCTCGGGCAGCGAGATTCTTTTAATGATGACAGAAGAGTGTCCTGCGATGCCAGTGACAGCATCTTTTATTTTGATATTTGCTTTGCGTATGAGTTCTTTCAAAGAGTCCTTGAGTCTGAAGGAATCTATGATAGAGCCTTCAACAATGAGGTCGGGAGGGATGGGCAGCATGTCAAAGAGTTCAAGTTCATAACCACCTTTGATATCTTTGAGCTGGGCAACCTTAATATAGCTTGACCCTATGTCTAACCCAATTGTGCCTTTTTTGCCAAAAAGCATAGCTTATGAATACCAAAAAAAAATAATCTTGTCAAGTGTTTTTTTTTAATTATTTTCAGAACATTGCCCATTACTATTAAGAAATTAGTTTAATAATCTCTCAATTTTGATTCTGTCATCTTCTATCATACCTATCCCGAACAGGTTTTTTTCAGGGTTTTTAAGCCTGACATATTGTAATCCCCCCTTGCCCTCCTTTACTAAAGGGGGGCTGGGGGGATTAAAGAGGGATTCGGGAATACTTATCTGCATACCATTTCTTGCCTTCTTGTAAGAATCATCGTCGAGTATTATCTCATTCAGATGAGAGATCGCAGAATCTATTGAGGAACAGGCATCTTTTTTATAGCTCAGTTCTTCAGGTGATGCTGAATCCTCAATCCTGAAATCGCCAACTCGTATACGTTTTAGAGAAACCATATGGGCTCCTACACCGAGGGTCCTGCCAATATCGTCGCAAAGGGTTCTGATATACGTTCCTTTTGAACATGAGATTTTGAGTTCAAGGTATGGTTGATGAAAGTCAATGAGTGTTATTTCAGAAATATGTACTATTTTATGAGGTACATTTATGTTTATCCCCTGTCGTGCAAGTTTATACAAACGCTGTCCACCTATCTTCATTGCTGAATACATGGGCGGTGTCTGTTGAATCTGTCCAATAAAATTTTTCAGGACAGAGTGGATTTCTGATTCCTGTATGACAGGCAAATCTACCTTCTCAATGATCCTGCCAGTTACATCATATGTGTCTGTTCGTTCGCCAAGTTTGAATCTTGCAATATATTCCTTATCGAGATCTGATAAGAATCTCGTTATCTTTGTCGCCTCATTCAGACAGACAATGAGTACCCCTGTTGCAATCGGGTCAAGTGTCCCGGCATGCCCTGCTTTTTTTGCAGCAAAAAGCCTTTTTACCTGTGTAACTGTCTGTTGTGAAGATGTGTCCTTCTGTTTGTTGAGGTTTATGACAATGTTCATTGGTTTTATTTTAACTCAAATCATTTTTTTAGCCACAGAGAGCACAGAGAAATTTTTATCTTGGTAGGGCGGGCGTCCCGCCTGTCAGATAGTAGATGGCAAAAAATATTGTATTATATTAATCTATATTAATCAAAAAAATTCGGGGACAACTTAACATTAAGACAACTTCAGGAGAATTCCATAAACCAGACCAAAAAATGTAAACATTGTGGCAAGGAAATAAATGCACAATATACTGTTTGTCCCCTTTGCGGTGGACATCTCCACCTGAGCATTGCACCTCGTTCTCCAATATGTCCACGTTGTGAGAAATCCCTTGTGATACATGTTGTTGACAACGAAGAATATGACCTGTGCCCTTCCTGTGGTGGTATGTGGCTCGACAGAGATGAATTCCAACGTGCTACAAGAGAGTCTGATGTGTATCAAAAAGTAGGGGAAGAGAATACTAAAAACGTGTATATTCAAGGACCTATAAAAGACCCTGGTGGATATATACCATGTGTTCGTTGCGGGGAGTTGATGAATCGTAAAAATTTTTCCCGTATTTCAGGTGTTGTCATTGATGAATGCAGTTCACATGGTGTATGGCTTGATGCAGGAGAGATTGAAAAGATAAGGCTTTTCATAGCTGATGGCGGTCTTGAAAAGGCACAGGATAGAGAGATAGAGAAAACTAAAACAGAACTTAGAGAGCTTGCTACAAGGGTTGAACAAACAGCTTTTACCCACAAGCTCAT
>VGWY01000091.1 GCA_016873575.1 Nitrospira sp.
ATCTGTTGAGACTCTCAAATCCCAGGGTAAGGCAAGGTGCTTCACTTAGACCTCCATATTCTATGCGTATGAGAACACATAAAAAAAGTACTTGACTAAAATAAACCAGGGGGTAGGGGAGATTTTATAAACAACCTCAGCTTCAAGAACTGCAACTTCAAGGAATGGGGGTGGGCTTGTCCTGTTCTTTTCCATAATCTCGCGGGGAATAGGAATAAGCTTTATCTTGATGTCATCTGCATGTTCTATCTCATGACAGAGAAGCCGCAAGTCCATCTCAAATTCCCATGCAAGGCAGTGGAGTTCCTTTGCCCCTGCTTCTTTAGCTGCTTTGGCAACAGCCTTCAGTTCATCTCTCGTAAAAAGCCCATCTATGCTGTCAACATGACAGAGGGCTGAACCTTTTCTACCGTGAATAAGAGCAGAACTTGAGTTTTGCAATACCTCCGCCCTGTAAAATTCAAGGACGACCCTTCTATGTTCCTCGTCTGCACCCTTCAATCTTTCCTTCTGCCACCATTGACGTTCGTATCTGCCGAGGTTGTAAACATCGAAGGCGCGATATGGCTTGTCTTCCTCGTGCAGCTTCCGCTGAAGCTCAATCATCCGCTTGCGCGTGGTGTGAATAGCAAACCTTCCGAGATCAGCCATAATCCACCGCCTTCCAAGGCGTTCAGCAACTGCCCCTGTTGTTCCTGATCCGTTGAAAAAGTCAGCTACGAGGTCGCCTTCGTTAGTAGATGAAAGAATCATACGTTCAAGAAGGGCTTCGGGCTTTTGGGTGGCATAAGCTGCTCTCTCATCAGACATAGAATTAACTGGTGGAATATCATTCCATAAGTCTTCCATGGGATTACCTTTTGAATCATCAAGAAATCTTTTTAGCCGGGGCATTTTACCAGAGGTAAATACAATCAACCCTTTTTTAATTCCTTCGTCAATTTTCTCTTGTGACCAGATCCAATGCTTACCTGCTGGCGGAGCTATCTCGCCTTTGTCTCCAAATACTCTACTCGGACCTTGCCCTTTTTGAGTAAAGTCGCAGAGCTGATAATTTTTTTCAGAGATTTCATCAAAATACTTGTAATGTTTTTCGAGACGTTCTTCTGCAAGAGGGACATATTGTTTATTAAATAAAGATGATTCGGTTTTTGAATAAAAATAGATGGTGTCGAGAACATTCCCGAAAGATTTACTTTGCCCTTTAGATGAACGAATCTTTTGCCATACGATCTCATTCCTAAAGTTATGTCGACCAAAAATCTCATCCAGAATCAATCTTAAATGGCTATTTACCCTCCAATCAGAATGAACATAAATACTTCCCGTCTCACTCAGTAACTCTTTCATTAATACCAGGCGCTCATACATCATGTGTAAATAGCTGTCAGTGCCCTTCCCCCACATATCCCTATAAGCAATCATTTCGAGCGTTGACTGATCTTTTCCGATAGATTCCTTACTCTCTCCAATTGGAATATCCATTGTGAAGTCAGCGCCAACATCAAAAGGCGGGTCTATGCAGATGAGGTCGATCTTGCCTTTAAAATCCTTGAGCAGGCTTGCCATGACGAGCTTGTTGTCTCCCCAGATGAGCATATTGCGGAAGTCGTCCTTGTGAGCTTTTTCTGAATCAAAGAGTCCGAGGGGTTTTAAGCGGCTGGCTGGTTCGTCAATCGTCTCGATCTTCTGCATCGGCATGGCGCATCCGGCAATATCAACCTCCCGCCAGTTGCCATACTCGTCATATTTCCCCTCCCAAATAAGCTCCGTCTTACGTGTGCTTAACGGATGCGGGTTTTCCGGGCCCCATTTATTGTCATTCTTAGCCATGTCCTTGCTCGCCCTGGTCTTTCCGGATCAATGTATCGTTTTCCATCCGCCACTCAGTGCCAAAGGGGAATATGCCTGAAGGGAGTTTATTATATGCAAGAGGGTTATTAACAACGTGAACTTCAACACCCATTGTTTTGGGACGATTAACAATATTCATCCACGAGCAAAGAACAGCACTGATTCCTGCATAATCCTTATTCACAAAAATATCGGTCGGGACGGGGCTACTTTTTGCGGTCGTAATAGCATCCCTATATCCGTAAGAAGAATCAACGACCTTCCCCGATTTATTGTCAAGAGTGAAGACCAGATCACCGAACGGCAGCACGCTTAAAACAATATACGGAAGTGTCGGCGCGCCTAAACTATAACGAATCCTTCCCGAATTAATCGCGATTATATAAAAGTCATCGGGTTTTATTATGGCTTTGTCATTACTTCTGTAACTTTTGTATTTCTTAAACTTCTCTTGTATGGCTGAAGCAAAACGAAGGATTATTTGATCTGACGGTTGTTCAGAAACTTCATTATATCTATACTCAGGCACCGCGTTATCACCGGTTCCTGATTCTGGCGCAGTTGCTTCAACCCATATTGAACGATTATTCCAAAGAAGGTGTAAATCTGGCCCTTCTTTTTTTGTTTTTTTCTGAAGATTGAAGCCAGAATCTAAGAAAAGACATCCAAGATACATTTCCCATGTCTTGGCATGAAAATCTTTTCTCGCATCATCTAAGAAATCAGGTTCCGCATATGATTCATATTTCTGCCAAAGTCCTTCAACAAAATCATGGGCATCTTTTCTATCAGGATTATCTCGAACACGATTATAGAAAGAGTCTATCGCTTGACCCAATGAAAAGAAAGTGTTACCCATAATCATTACCCTATCTCCCTCACCCCCATAACATCATTATTTCTGTCTTCATCCTACTTAATGGATGCGTATTATCTGGGCCATATCCGGGTTCTTGTTTTGACACTTATAACCCCTCCGGCGATTCGTTTTTACGATCTCACATCATTACCTTAATAGCTTCAACGTCCTTTGTCTCTATTTCCTGCAAGAAATCATACAGATAAGTATAATCGACAACATCTATCAGAAAGTATTCATTCATATTACGCCTATTAGTGTCCAGGTAGGCATAATTTATTTCCAACTGAAAAAATTTGCTCGCTATACTTGAATAGTTGCTCTCCCCTATATTCACGCCGAATATTTTCTTGAAATCGTTCAGTATGATTATAGGATAACAAACCGTTCGAAGAATTCTGCTGTCTTGCAGTAGCATGGGAGATTCATATCTGAAATATATCATTGCGTTCAGATTTTGATTTATTGCCTTATAGATTGGTTCATTGACTAAATCTTTGCTTTTCTCTGACGAGAAGAGCTTTGCCACTCTTTCATCCTGTATGTAGTGATGCTTCTGTGTGTAAATATTGTTTTTTTCTAAGGGTGTTTCCCTTATGACCGTCTCTTCCGCTCTCTTCTTATCTTTAGCGTCAAACCAGAAGACGGTCTCAGTATTAATATACTTGCACTCAATAATGAATCTTATATTTAACCATCCTTTGGTTCTTCCCCAAAGGCTATCCTTAACCTCGAATGCTTTTTCTGCAATTATGTCAATCTCTCTGGCTTTATCAGTCGCATAGTCGTTGTAATAGGGACTGATTAAAACAGTCCACTCTTTTTCTCTTAGGAATTTAATTACACTGGAATGGAAATTATTTCCGCTGGCTTCGATAATCTCTTGAATTTTATCTTTCGATTTCTTATTCACCGATTTTTAGCTTTATTAAAAATGGCTTTAACTTTGGCACGCCCATCAACGGACACCGCCCATCTGTGCCAATACTCATTATGCTTCCCTTCCCACAAAAGCTCCGTATAAATATTGCGTCGAATCTGTATTTAATCCCGCATCGAAAATCGCTACTATTAAACAGCCGCCTTTCCCGGCGTCACCCATGACGGAAGAGGTTCCCCTGTTGCTTGGTGATAGAGTGACTCAGGCGCAATATCTACCGCATCAGGCCAGCAGAGCGTTCCAATTTCTTTGTTAACATAAAACTGCTTGAAGTATTCCATTTCGGAGAAGCGGCTAAATACGCCGCCTTTCTTTATATAGGCTCGCAAGTCAACGATACCTCTTTTACCGTTTTCAAATATAAGCTCTAATTCATATCCTTCAATATGCCTTGCTTCTATAACATCATAGTACATAGAATGCCTCCTTATTTTAGGGGTTCGATCTGGAATAAAGGCTCTTTCGCTTTTGCCAACTCCCAATCTTTTAAAAGTTCGTCTTTATGTATATCAGCCCATTCCATATGTATATCAGCCCATTCCATAACAAGTCCCAATGCCTTTGGCGGCAGATATCCTTCCATTACCGCAAAGTCTTCAATTCTTATCGAAGCTGAATAGCTGCCGTATTTTACATGGAAATGGGGAGGGTTGTGGTCATCAAAAAAAATTGCTATGACAATTCCAAAAAACCTGCTTATCTCCGGCATCATTACTCCTTTAATAATAATTTAACATTTTTACAGATTTTCTCTCCCAAAAGTCACAAGCCCCCTATATTATGATAAATAAGGTCAATTTTGCCTTTGAAGTCTTTGAGCAGGCTTGCCATAACGAGCTTGTTGTCACCCCAGATAAGCATGTTCCTGAAATCGTCTTTATGCGCCTTCTCTGCGTCAAAGAGTCCGAGGGGTTTTAATCTGCTGGCGGGTTCGTCAATCGTTTCGATCTTCTGCATTGGCATGGCGCATCCAGCAATATCAACTTCCCGCCTGTTGCCATACTCATCATATTTCCCTTCCAAGACGAGTTCAGTTTTTCGTGTGCTTAAAGGGTGAGGATTATCAGGGCCAAACTTGAAGTTATTTTTTACCATTCTTCATGCCCTATGTTTTTACTTAAGTCTTTAAATTTAATGAATTATACCAGAGAACAGTGTTTTCCCCAAAGCTTTCGGAATCTACCTTTTATTCTATGCAATTTTTGGTCAAAGTCTAACAGGCACTCCCTTAGCCCTCAGATACTCTTTTGCTTCTTTAATTGTGTATTCCCTGTAATGGAATATGGATGCGGCGAGGACTGCATCGGCTTTTCCTTGAGCTAATGCCTCGTATAAATGTTCGAGAGTTCCTGCACCCCCTGATGCAATAACTGGTATTGTTACAGCCTCAGAAATTGCTCTTGTGAGCTCTATGTCATAGCCATCCTTTGTGCCGTCCTTGTCCATGCTTGTAAGCATAATCTCACCTGCTCCAAGTTCCTCCATCTTTTGAGCCCATTGAACAGCATCAATAAGCTTCATCTTTCTGCCGCCATGGGTTGAGATAGCCCATTGTAATCCCCCCTCACCCCCCTTTATAAAAGGGGGGGACTTTTTGTTGTGCTCATCCTCCCTTTGAAAAAGAGGGGGTATCTTTACATGCTCATCATCTTTCAGAAAAGATGGGTGGTTTCCACCTATATTACCCCCCTTTGGGAAAGGGGGGACAGGGGGGATTTGTCCGGTAAAATCAAGACAGACATTTTTTAAAGACGGGGCATTAAACCACTCTTCACCAGTAGCGGCTGGCAAACTATCGTATACCCTTTTAGCATCAATGGCAATTACTATGCACTGACTTCCGAATTTCTCAGCAGCCCTGCTGATAAAATATGGATCCTTTACAGCAGTTGTATTGATAGAAACCTTATCACACCCTGCATTCAGAAGATCCCTGATATCATCGAGGGTCTTGATACCTCCTCCAACTGTAAGGGGCATAAACACATCTTCCGCAGTCTTCATAACAACATCTAAGATTATTTTCCTCTTTTCGTGCGAAGCAGTAATATCAAGGAAAACGAGTTCATCTGCACCCTGTTCATCATAGAATATTGCATTCTCTACAGGGTCACCCGCGTCTCTCAAATTGATAAAACTAACCCCTTTAACAACCCTTCCATCTTTTACATCAAGGCAAGGGATTATTCTTTTGGCAAGCACGTATCCTTTTTAACCCTTTTCTTGAACAATCTGAAGTGCCTCTTTGAGATCAAGTGAACCTGAATAAATAGCCTTTCCTGTTATTACCCCCCAGAGATTCTTTATCCTCATCAGGTTCCTTATGTCTTCAATGCTCGAAACCCCGCCTGAAGCAATGACAGGGATATTCACCGAGTCTACTATTTTTTTAATTGCCTCTAAATTTGGCCCCCAAAGCGTACCATCCCGTGATATATCTGTATAGATAATCCCCCCGATGCCGATGAGATCTAATCTGCGAGCCAATCCTCTTGCATCGATTGCTGTAACCTCCTGCCATCCTTTTATTGCGACCATTCCATCTCTTGCATCAATCCCTACTAAAACCCTACCAGGATACTCATTACAAGCCTCTGTTACAAATTCAGGATCCTCTATCGCCGCAGTTCCAATAATAACCCTGTCAATACCAGACGAAATGAGCTTTACAACATTGCCGATCTTCCTGATGCCACCACCCACTTGCAAAGGGATTTTAACAAGTCTTCTTATTTTGAGGATTGCATCGAGATTTTTCTGACTGCCTGTAAAAGCGCCATCGAGATCAACAATATGTAGCAGTTTTGCTCCATAGGATTCCCAGATTTTTGCTGTGGCTGCCGGATCGCTCGAATATGTTGTTACCTCATCCTTTCTGCCCTGGAAAAGCCTTACGCACTGTCCATTTTTTAAGTCTATTGCTGGAATAACAAGCATAAATTAATATAACATAAAGAAAATCGTATGTACTAACTCAAGAAACCGAAGAGGGAAGACTGTCTCAGAATTTTTATAATCGACAAAAAAATTATATGGCAATCGTAAGTGCCTTACAAATGAAAGGCTTATTCATTTACGCCTCAAAAGGTTTTACTTTAAGGTGTCGTATAAAAATTCTTCAACGGCCCTCCCTTTCTAACCTGTTGGTTTTAATCTATTGTTTGGCTTTATTCACATTGCTCCCCCTTCCTTCCCATGCCGTCTCCTTTCATGTCCCTGAAAAACTCATCTATGACCTCACTTGGACAGGGATAAAGGCCGGGACAGCTTCTCTTGAGATAAAAGATGATGGCAACAATGTCAGAATTATCTCAACAGCACAATCAGCAAAATGGGTTTCTGTTTTTTACACTGTTGATGACCGTATTGAAAGCACCCTGATAAAAAATGAAAAATTCATGTCTCAAAGAAACACAAAGGATAAAGAGAATTACCCCTCCCCCATCCCCCTCCCTCAAGGGGAGGGGGCGAGGGGGAGGGTGAAAGAGGTATTTTCAGGTGAAAACAATCACTCTGAATTTATTGGCAAACCTCTGAATTACAGGATCAAGATAAGGGAGGGAAGGCACAGGAGGAATAAAGAAGTTATCTTCGACCTGAATAATAAAAAGGCTACATATTTGGACTACATACAAAATGAAAGAAAGGAATTTGATATCCCTGCCTTTGTGTTTGACCCTATATCAAGTTTTTATCATATCAGGACAGTTCAACTTGATATAGGAAAACCTGTCTATGTGACTATTTTTGACAGCAAAAAGGTCTGGAATGTTGAAGTTCAGGTATTGAGGAAAGAAAAAGTAAACCTTCCCATTGGCACATTCGATACCATTGTGATCAAGCCATTAATGAAATCCGAGGGTGTTTTCTACCGGAAAGGAGAAATACTCATATGGCTTACTGATGACAATAAACGCATCCCTGTAAAGCTTGAGACAAAAGTAGTGATTGGCTCTGTAGTTGCAACCCTCGTGGGAGGGAGTTATTGAAAGGCATATGTTATAATTAAAAATAAAAACTACCTATGCAAAAATGCTGTGCTCTCTAATACAAAATCAATACATCAAATTAAGAAATAATAACTTAAGTATAGATAAGATCTTATTCTGGAACATTTGCGTATTATTCTTTTTGGTTCCCATTACTAAATCTCCAGCAATAATTGCAGGAGTTTTATCATTGGCGTTATGGATATTGTCTGGAATATTTCTTAAATATAGACATAACTGGCTTACTCAGCCCTGTTCCATACCAGTAATTATTCTTATACTGTTACCATGGTTAAGTCTTCTCTGGACCAAAGACATTACAATAGGGCTTCAATTTACGAAAGACAGCTATTACTGGTTATATGCCTTTGTAATTGCATCGTTATCTTTCACTTCTTATAAACGTGATTCATTTATAAAATCATTTCTTCTGGGACTCTCTTTTACTGTTTGTATTGCTACAATGCAATATGCAGGGTTGGTTCCATTACGGTCTCATGGTGTGCCTATTGGATTACACAGTGCTTTTTTAACAGGGACTTTTTCACTTTTTTTAGTTTTCGGACTCCTTATCTTGTCGTTTTATTTCAAAAACTTAAAACAAAAAAAACATAGAATTTCTCTTATCTTGCTTATGGCTTTATACTTTTTTTATCTTTCCTTTGTTCTATATGGGCGTGTGGGTCATCTGGCTTTTTTATTTCTTTGCCCTCTTATAATTTATAACCTTACTGGAAAGAAACATTTTGTAAAGGTTCTTCTTCCAACTATTTTATTAATGTTGGCATTATCCTTGTCACCCCTTGTTCAAAAAAGTGTCAATTCTGCTAAAAGTGACCTTGTGCAATTTTTTGAAGGCACAAATGTAAATACGTCGCTTGGTGCACGGTTATGCATGTGGGAGCTTTCTACAAAACTGTTCCTTGAAAATCCAATATTTGGCAGCGGTTCAGGAGGTTTTAAAATAGCATGGAGAAAATATAAACCTGATCCTAATATGCCGAATTTTGACGAACCACATAATACTTTCTTCTATATCATGGCTAATTTTGGAATATTAGGTATGATACCCTTCATATGGTTGTTTATTGTTCTTTTTCATTCAGGGTGGCGATGTAGAAACGACCTCATCGGTTTTACAATATTGTCATTCTCAATGTTACTGTTTATTGGAAGCCTATTTACTACCATGATTGCAGGGTCTATAAGCACTGCGTGGGTTACTATCTTTATAGGTCTACAAAGGACATTAAATGAAAACCCAGAAAAATACAGGGTAATGAAAAATGAAGGTTAGCGGCTTTACATTCCTGAGAAATGCCCATATGCTTGGATATCCATTCATTGAATCAATCCAATCAGCACTCCCATTATGTGATGAGTTTATTATCAATATTGGAAACAGCGTGGATGATACGCTTGAGATGGTTGAAGCCATTGACGATCTTAGGATAAAAATTATCCACAGCCAATGGAATGAAAACATGAAGACAAAAGGATTTGTATATGCACAGCAGACAAATATAGCACTTTTTAACTGCAATGGTGACTGGGCATTCTATCTTCAGGGTGATGAGGTTATTCACGAGGAAGATATCCCCAGGATTAAGGAATCAATGCAAAAACATCTTGATGATGAGAAAGTCGAGGCACTGGTATTTGATTATATCCACTTTTATGGCAATCATATGACCTATGCATGGAGTCCTGCATGGTACAGAAGGGAATGTCGTGCAATAAAGAATAACAAAAGGATCTTTTTCCCATCCGATGGTCAGTTTTTCGTTGTTTTACAATCAAACAGAAAGGCACGATATCCAAGAGCAGCACATTCCAATGCAAAGATTTATCATTACGGATGGGTACGAAGTGAAGAAAAGATGGATGAAAAACTCAGAAAGGTTGTCAGATACTGGGGAGGAAATCACAAGAAGGTTGATTATACACAAATAGATCCGAAAGTTCTCAGGAAGTATAAGGGTACACATCCAGCTATAATGAAGGAATGGCTCCCTCAGGGAATGACTTCTGTTTTCAGGGCATATCCGGATCATGTGTTAACGAAAAGGGAAAAAAAACATCGTCTTGTTATGAGTATAGAAAAGATATTCGGACTTGATTTAAGTAAAAAGCATTTCAAGCTTGTTACATGAACCGAACAGATGAAGTAACCTTTATAATTGTTAGTTTCAATACAAAAAAGCTCCTTGAAGATATCGTGAATTTCTTTGAAAAAGTATCCCTGCCTTTTTCATACTCGATCATTGTTGTAGATAATAATTCATCAGATGG
>VGWY01000092.1 GCA_016873575.1 Nitrospira sp.
CTTCGACAATATTTGGTAAAAGGCGGGCATCAGTCATAATCTGATTTGGATTTTCTATCGCCTGTTGAACTCTCTTCTGGTCAATGGCATATGTTGACTCACCCATTTTTTTTGCAAATGACTGAGGGGTTGTCTCGCTACCCGTAAACTCTTTTATGGTGGCTATTTCCGCTAATGGAATCTCCGTGATCTTCCCGCTGACATTTACAAAGACCTTTTCAGCCTCTATTTTTTTAAGGGTCCCGAGGCTAAAGATGGGGTCTCCTATCCGAAAGACCTCCTGCTTGCCTGTCTTGTCCGCAAAGATTGCATAGCTGAAGTTTCTTGGACCTGCAACAGTCCCTATTAAGGTTATATCTACAACTCGAGGTGTCTCTGTAGATGTACTGGTTATCGGTCTTAACTCACCTGCGGGGAATCCAAATGGATTGTTCCTGAGTATTCCGGCATAATCCTGGAGATTATGTTTCGTCATATCCTGGGTCTTCCCTCCAGATTTAATAACTTTTTCCACGGGGCTCAATGAGATGAATACAATATCCCTTATAAAAAAGAGGATTGCTATGATGAGCAGGAAGCCCACGATAAAGGGAAGGATGGGGGATGAGAAAAAGGATGAAGGATGAGGGATAAAGGATGAAAATTTTTTATTTATCATCTTATCTATTCCCGATTTTATTTATATTTCATCCTTCATAATTGCCTTAAAAAGCATAACAGAAGAAGTTGAGGTATGTCAAAATATGATAGGGCAGGGAATAGTATTTGTTCTGAAAATGTCATTCTGGCTTGTCCAGAATCCTTCTGAAGAAAGATTCCCGACGAGCGGGAATGACAGTTGTGTAGAATGTGTAAATATTGTTCGGGATTAGCGAGAATGAGCGAAAATACTATTACCTGCCTATAAAGAGCCTGTTGCACAAATGGCAAAAACTTACAAAATGTCATGCTGAATTTATTTCAGCATCTAAATATCCTTATAAATCAAAATGTTGTTAGACCCTGAAACAAGTTCAGGGTGACAAATTTCGTATTTGTGCAACAGTCCATAAACTGAAATGCTTTAAGGCAATGTCCCGTCTATGGGCGTTACATCCACCCAATCAATGTAGATATGTCCATTCATTGGATCCGGGGGACCAATACCGTTTCCACCACTACCTTTGACAACACTGATAAGTGCTGCTGTATTTACTGTAACAGCCTTTTCACTAAAGAGGTCAACGATGCCTCCGTCACCATTTGTTCCTGTGCCCATGGCATTCCCGCCATTGCCATAGATATTTCCTGAGTTTGTTACCTTATTCCCTGCATATATGGAAACGAAATGAGAATCTCCGCCGCTGGCATTTGTCCCCGTGCCTGTACCTCCATTTGCTGTTATGAAACCTGTATTCAGTACATCATAAGAGCTTATGATCTCTATATTATCATCAGCGCCTCTACCACCTGTCCCTGTTGTGGCAGAGGCGTTTCCACCGTTCGCTGTAATGGCTCCAGTATTTTGCGCCAGATCGTGACCATAGAAGTAAATCCCTCCGCTACTACCACCATTGTCAACTCCGTTGCCACCAGAAGCATCCAATGAGCCTGAGTTTATCAGCTTTGTGCTGGTTGCATAGGCATTACCTTCTGCTTCCATTTCAACATGCCCTCCATGACCACCATTTCCAGATACTGTGGCTGCACCACCCTTTGCCACGATTGAAACATCATTGAAGATTGAACCTGTTGGTTGATCCATTCCACCGAAGTTGGCATCTTCTGTATATGCAAAAAAGCCACCACCATTGCCTCCACCTTTTGTGCCGTCACCTCCATTGAGGTTTATTATAGGTGAGCCATTATAGCCAATGAATTCAATAGTACCTGTTGGTCTGAAATCATCAGAACTGTAGTGATTTTCTGCTTTTATATGTCCACCACTCCCACCATGTGAGCCGCCTCCACCTTTGAGTGATATATTCCCTGTAACCTGTATGGGACCTGGTGCTATTTCTTCGGTGTATTTATAGTCTTTCCCTTTATAGCTTGAGATTTCTAAAGAGCCTCCGCTACCACCAACAGAGCTGGCTCCAGGACATGTGCCCCCATTTGCTGTGATGGCACCTGAGGTCTTCATGCTGCCACCATAGGGTACAAAATATATAGTGCCACCGTCGCCACCATTCCCATTGGTTGTTGTATATCCTCCATTTGCTGAGATATTACCTGAGTTGGTTATATTTCCTGCAAAGGTATCTTCCGCACCGTATATATCTATACAGCCTCCGTTTCCGCCACCTGTTGTTCCGTTGCCTCCATTTGTTATAAGTTCAGCAGAATTGTATATGCTGGCAGAAGAAGAATACATGTATATCCCCCCATTCGTAGAAGCAGCTCCCCCTGCTCCGGCACTACCAACTCCTCCATTACTCCTGAGCATAGCGGTATTATAAATACTCTGGCTGGCATCGAATTCAATATATCCGGATTCACCGCCAGTTGTTCCATTCCCACCGCTTGAATCAATGGGTGCCCTGTTTATGAGAACACTGTCAGAAGATATATAGATGCCTGCACCGAATCCACCAATATTCGTTCCAAGCCCATTCCCTCCTGTGGTATCAATGCTTCCACCATTGAGGAAGACGCCACCATTTTTCGCAGAGAGAGATAAACTTCCCCCGTCTCCTCCTCTGCCTGGTTCTGCTCCTGTAGCGTCATCCCCACTAATATCAATCTTGCCTGTTGTTGCCATTACAATCCTGTAGGCATTGATGGACAAACTCCCCTTATCATGTATAGTTGCAGTTTCTCCATGCCGTGTATCGACAACACCTCCCCCAACCGTTCCTGTAGTAAGGTCTTTGGTCTTTATTGTGCCGAGTAAATAGAAGTCATTGGCTAAATTGATTTGTGCCATATCCTGTCCTGTATTCCCATCTGTATTCATGTTCAGGCCGGGGATAAGTGTCACCCCAGCATTTACCTGAATCCCGGTAACAGGAGGCTCATCAGCAATCATGCCATCGTCATCTGAAATATAGAGGTTTTTGTCGCCTGAAACCATATATGGGGTTTTAGCAGCAGGGTCGTCTCCTTCTGGCGGGATCACATTAATTGTTGTATTCGTAGCAACGATAAGGGGCTCTGTTCCAAGGTCTATCGGGGTAGGGTATGTTGGAACTGTAAAGCTTGTATCAACTGTTCCGGACTGGGATATTTTAATATCAAAGTAACCTTTTAATGCGTCTATGTTACCACCATTGCCACCAACTCCATCAACACCGGCACCACCTGATAGATTGATGGTGCATGTCGCAACCGGTGCTGTTTGCGTGACTCCTCCGCCACCATCTCCCCCACATCCATACACGATAAAGGAGAGTAAGAATAAAAGTATGCCTGTTTTATTGAGAAAGGCTCTCACCTGACTGATTCCTTTTGAGCCTATCTTGTCTTTCTGCACGTATTTTCTCTATTTCCTTTCTCCTTTTCTCCCTCCTCATCTCCCGCTCCTTCTTCCTCTTTTCCCTTTCAGCTTCCTTTGCCTCGAATTCTTTTAGTCTGCCCTGCGAGGCAGCAATCTGTCTTTTCCTCTCACGTGCCTTAGCCTCGAATTTTTGTTTCCTTAAAAGTCTCTTTTGGGCATGATCCTGTTTAACCGAGGATAAGGTTGAGGCTGCACTCGCTGGAGCTGGTGGTATCCGAAAAGTTGCCTCTGCCTTTGATTGCTCAAATATCCATACAGATTTAACAGATCTGCCCTGATAGACGAAAGCACTATTCAGAGGTTTGATTATCTGCTTGATGGCATTATCAATTGGCTGGTTCTTAATATCAACAAAGACCCTTCTATCAAGGGAAGGATTTATGTAAATATTCATCTTTGTCTTTGCGCATATCTCGGAAAAGAGTTCACTCAGGAGCTTGCCTTCAGATTTAACTGAGAGGAGATTCTTGCTTGAATCATACATTACCTGCGGAAAGACATTAACTGGTATGAGAACCAGTAAGATTGCTGCTAATAAAATATTTTTACACATGATGTTCCTTAAAATCTCCCCCATCCCCTCTTTTCCAAAGAGGGGTATTTTCGGGTCAATGACCTAAAGACTGCAGAGGTTATTTACTAATAAGACCACAAGTAATACCACATCCTTTTGATGATTTCTGTCATTGCGGCTTGTCCGCAATCCTTCTGACTTGTCGTTCGACTGAGCTCACGCCGAAGTCCACAATCGTTCAGAAAGATTCCCGACAAGCGGGAATGACATATAGTGACCTTACTCATGAACTCCTTAGTAACTGTCTTTATCAAAATCTATAGTCCCAAATATTTTATAATACGCCATGCATAAAAAGTCCATCATTTCCTTCTGTATCGCTGCAGGAATTTTTATCATTACCATAACCCTCTATTATCTTGGCGTCCTTGAAAGAATGGAGTTTGTTTTCTATGACGCAGAGACAAAGTTAATACGTGCTCATAAGGAACCACCACAGAATATAAAAGTTATTCTCATAGATGAGGCATCTATAAAGGCAATGGAAGGGATTCTGGGAAGATGGCCATGGCCAAGAGAGATATGGACTGATCTGCTCGAATTTCTCTCTATCGGAGGCGCTAAGGCTGTGCTCTTTGACATACTGTTTACGGAGAGACAGGGTGGTGCCCATGACAGTGCCCTTGTGGAAGCGACAAAGACCTCCGGAAATGTGTATCACAGCATGATGATTTTGAGAGAGGAACTCATTGATGAAGAAAACAGGTCAGGCATCAACAAACCTATCCCGGAGGATTTTGTAAAGAGGTTTTCCCTCAAGGGGGTTCATGGCTCATTTATTACAAAACCCGGTCCGGAAAGCAATAATTATACAATTCCATTCTCTGACCTTTATAGAGTTTCAAAAGGCATCGGAGTTGTTGAGTTTACACCGGACAGCGATGGTGTATTCAGAAGGACAAGACCTTTGAGGGAGTATCAGGGGGAATATTATCCTGTGCTTGGCCTATCTCCACTTGTAGATGAAAACACCGGGATAGGAATGAAAAGGAATGCTATCTCCATAAAAAATCGAACAATGCCTATTGATAAAACTGGGAATTGCCTCATCAATATGTATGGAAAAGTAGATGCTTATTCCATAAGCGGGATATTTGCATCCATGCAGAAAATCAGAAAAGGCGAGGTTGAATCCCTGATAATCAATCCGGAGGAATTTAGAGACAGCATTATATTCGTTGGTGCAAGTGCAGTTGGTGTAGAAGATCTCAAGCCCACATCTATTGGCCCGAGAACCCCGGGTGTATTACTTCATGTATCCTTTCTAAGTAATTATCTGTTGAATGATTTTCTCCATCCACCAAAGAAGATTATTACCATCATTTCAGTACTGATCGGAGCATTCCTTACAACATATGGTGTGCTTTTTCCAAAGAGGTATCTCATAAGGACCGTATTCCCGGTTGGTATGTTTATCCTTTATAGCGGGTATTCCCTTTTTGCATTCCAGATGAACTATATCATAGAGGTTGTACCTTTTGTCCTTTCTCTGGTCTCAAGCAGTTTTATCTCTCTCGGTTACCTGACGTTTACTGAGGCAAAGGAGAAGAGAAAGGTTTCACAACTGTTTGCTCAATATGTCTCGAAGGATGTACTTGATGAAATAGTGCGTCACCGTATGGATTATCTGAAGGCAGGTGCCGGTTCAAAGGTTGAGATAACCGTGTTATTTTCTGATATCAGGGGATTTACAACCTTTTCAGAGAATACAACGCCTGACAGGGTAGTTGAGATGCTGAATTGTTATTTTTCCAATATGGCTGAAATAATACTTAAATATAATGGAACCCTCGACAAATACATTGGTGATGCAATAATGGCATTCTGGGGTGCACCTGTCCCTACCACTGATCATGCAGAAAGGGCAGTACGGACAGCCATAGAGATGCTCAATGCCATTGACGAGGTGAATAAAATCCTTAAAAGCAAAGGATATGAATTTGAACTCAGAATAGGCATCGGGATAAACACAGGTATTGCAACCATCGGAAATATTGGTTCTGAAAAGAAATTAAACTATACAATTGTAGGAGATGCAGTGAACCTTGCATCAAGGCTGGAAGGGTTGACAAAAGAATTCAACAGTAGTCTAATAATATCGGAATACACACATGAGAGGATTAAGGATAAAATTGCCTGTAAGTCCCTTGGTAACATTAAGGTGAAAGGCAGGGGAAAACCGATAGAGATATATACACCTGAAAAGAATATTTAAAGAATAAGCTTTCTGGAGAATGAGGGAGGGATTTGTTATGGATGAATATGCTACAAAAAAGGATTTAGAAGGGTTTAAAGAAGATATAAAACGGTACATGGGAATCCTTGTTGAGGATTTTCAGCATAAACTTGATTTTGTTATAGATGGACAGGAAGATATAAAAAGAGAAGTAAGGGAAGTAAAGGAGGATGTGGCAGTTTTAAAAGAGGATGCAACCGTTTTAAAGAAAGATGTGTCCGTCCTGAAAAAGGATGTAGCTGTATTAAAACAGGATGTGGCAGATATTAAGGTAGATGTTAAGGAAATTCGTAAAGATCTTGAAGAACACAGGAATAATACAGAAGTTCATATTCAACAGGCAAAAAGAAAACGCAAATAAATAACTGGAGGTGCCTCATGGTAAAAAAGATTTCACTATTGACAATACCCTTTTTGATACTTTTATTCACCACATTGCTCATTGCAGAGGATGTTTATTATGTACAAAGTCTCAAGGCAAAGGTTATGTCGGCTCCTTCGTTTAAATCTGCAGTTTTAGGAGAGGTCAGCAAAGGTAGTAAGCTTGTTGTAACCGGCAGGGAGGGTAATTGGTTAAAAGTAAGATATGATGCAAAAGAGGGTTATGTTTCGTCCCTTTTATTGTCAACCCATCCACCTATTGAAAAGCAGGCTTTTCTCAAAGGTGAAGAGCCTGAGATTAAAGAGGGTGTACGACGCCGTGCATCTACATTTGCAAGTGCTGCTGCAGCAAGAGGGCTTACACAGGATGACAGAAGGAGAATAAGCAGGGAAGAGAAGATTGATTATGGATCGCTTGAGAAGGTTGAGGCCCTTTCTGTGAGTACAGAAGAGGTCATGAGATTTATGGAGGGAAAGTAAGAAATGAGACTATTAAAGTGTTCACTATTTACAGTTAATCCCCCCTTGCCCCCCTTTAGAAAAGGGGGGGTGGGGGGATTTTATTTATTGTTTATTGTTTTTATTCTCTTTATGACTGCATTGTATTCAGCTCTTTCTTCTGCAGAAAATAATTGGAGGCAGAGGGAAACAGCAGGAGAAGAGGTTAGTAAAGCAGATATCACAGAAGAGGTCATCTTCGGCAGGGAGGTTGCTGCAAGAATACTGGGCAGGTATAGTCTTTACGACAATTCTCAGCTTATGAAATATGTAACCCTTGTTGGAAATGCAGTTGCATTGAATACAAATAGACCTGAGATAGAATTCCATTTCGCTGTACTTGATACAGCAGAGATAAATGCCTATGCAGCGCCAGGCGGATATGTCTTCGTAACCAGAGGTGCACTTTCTCAGATGAAGGATGAATCAGAATTGGCAGGTGTTCTTGCACATGAGATAGCACATATAACAGAAAAACACATTGTTAAGGAACTCAATATACGTGGTACAGAGGATTCGCCGGTTTCAGGGCTTGCAAGGGCAATAGGCGGAGCAGGCTATGAGGCAGCAAAGGTTGCCTTTTTCCAGGCAGTTGACAAGGCTTTGGATGTGCTCTTCAAGAATGGCTATAAGAGAGAGGATGAGATTCAGGCAGATAAGGATGCAGTGGTATTTTGTGCACTCACTGGTTATGATCCATCAGCGCTTTCAAGGTATCTCAACAGGATTAATGGTATGAAAGGAAAACAGACGGGAGTGCTTGACAGGACACATCCAGCGTATGATACAAGACTCAACTGGCTTAAGGAGACGATAAGTAAAGAGGGAATGGATATTGCAGGAGGCAAGACCAATAAAGAAAGGTTCACTGAGACAATGAAAGGAGGTAAATAAAATGCTCAATTCGCTTATTGCAAGATATAAAGGATTATTGTGCCTTTTAATCCTTACCCCTTTAATTCTCGCCCCTTTTAGCGTTTCCTTTGCTGATGAGTACCATTACAACAATATCCTTGTCGGTGATAGGGCATCAGGTATGGGAGGAGCATACACCGCAGTTTCAGATGACCCCACAGGGATGTATTACAACCCTTCAGGTATCATGTATTCAACAATGAGGAATCTCTCTGCAAGTGTTAATGCGTATTACAATCTAACAAAGAAATATGAGAGTGTCATCGGCGGCCATGGGTGGGAAAGGAAATCCGCATCATTGCTACCGAACTACTTTGGTATCATCCAGCCTCTCGGCAAGCTCAAGGTTGGTTTTTCCTATGCTGTGCCAGACTCCATTCAGGAAGACCAGGATCAGACATTTTATAATCTGCCCCTTGACCCAACAGTAGAAAAGTTTAATACAGGGGTAAAAATATCAAAATATATTATTAACTTCAATAACGATGACAATATATATAATTTTGGCCCATCTATTGCTACAGAAATTGCAAAAGACTTCTCAGCAGGTTTAACACTTTACATTCATCATAGGAGATCGCACCTAATAATCAACGAATTCTTAACCACAAGCAATGATGGATATGCATGGATTAATAATTACTCTGAAACAAATGAATGGGGTGTAAAGCCTATCCTTGGGCTTATGTGGTCACCTATAGAGAAGATTTCTATTGGTTTGGCAATATCAAAGACCATGCTTCTTGACTCTGTTACAACAAGTCAGAAGACATCTAGACGAGAGGGAATTTGGGTTGATAATAACAATGATGGAATCGCTGATGATATAGACAATAACGGAATTCCGGATATTGAATATACGCCACCAGATCCAAAAAGAAAAGATACAAAGAGAAAATACCCTTTACAGGTAAACGCTGGTATTGCATATTTTCCATCGAAAAGTTTTTTAATTACAGGAGATCTGTCATATTTTTCAAAGACTGATGATTATGCCTTTGGAAACAAAGAAGCTGTACTGAATGCAGCCATCGGTACGGAATACTATATGAACAGGAATTGGGCTATAAGGGCAGGACTCTTTACTAATATGGCAAATACCCATGAGGTAAATAGTGGGTACTCTAATCAGCCTGAACATATAGATCTCTACGGAGGAAGCCTGAGCCTCAGCCGCTTTACAAAGAATACATCCGTAACTTTAGGTGGTAACATGAGCTATGGCACTGGAAAGGCACAAGTTGTAAGTGGCAGTTCCAGCATACAGGATGCAAATGCATTTGCCTGGACACTCTTTATATCATCATCTTATTCGTATTAAACCGAATTACGAAAGGATACATATAAAATGCTATACAGTTGTCATTCCGAGCCCTTCGCTCTTTGTCATTCTGAACGAAGTGAAGAATCTCATTGTTTCGCTCAGGATAAACTCCGCGAGGATTCTCGTTTTTAGTGAATGAGATTGCCACGTCGCTCCGCTCCTCGCAATGACATTTATGTCAGTAGGTTTATATTATGCTTGTTGAATATCTGAAGAACATTCCCATATTTAAACACCTCAGAGAGGCAGAGTTACAAGAGATAGCCTCAAGATGTAAGAATGCCTTTTATAAAAAAGGGGATGTGGTTTTTTACAAGACCGACCTCAGCACAGACCTTTATATTGTCATTTCAGGAAGACTCAAGGCTGTTCTGGAAGGTGTACATGGGAAT
>VGWY01000093.1 GCA_016873575.1 Nitrospira sp.
GACCGAAGATGAAAAAACTTGCTGTAATGAAAATTATGACTGCAAGGGGCAATAACCATACTACACGTGAGCCATGAAAATAGGAATAGCCAAAAGGAAAGGCAAGAATGCCCATTGCCATTAACACAGCAAACCCTATATATCTATCCATAAAAACAGATGCAAGAGAGAGACTGCCTTTTCCTGTCGCCTTATACAGATAGAATGCCTTAACAGCATCACCACCTATAAGACCCGGCAGGACAGTGTTAAAGAAAGAACCTATCATATAAAGAGAAACCAGTTTTCTAATGTCGTATTCAAGGGGCAGGAGGAGTTTCCACCTCAACGTAGATATGAACTGTGCTGATATAAACAGGAATACAGCACATACAAAAGCGGTAAAGCTCATTCCCTTTAATGTTGTAGAGACTTGTTCAATCCCGGTTCTTGATAAAACTATATAGAGGAGTACAGAACTAATAGTGATCTTCAGGATAAGGAAAAATATCTTGTTAATTTTAAGGGCCAAGGATCTTCTTAATCACATAGATGGGTTTTTTCTGGCTTTCGTGATAGACCCTCACAAGCATCTCCCCTAAAAGACCCATCCCAATGAGTTGAATCCCGACAATTATCATGAGGGCACCGAGTAAAAGGAGCGGTCTTCCACCGATGGGACGGCCAAAAAAGAGTTTATCTATGCTGAGGTACAGTGATATGAGAAAACCCAAAATGCCACTGAGCATGCCGACAGGCCCAAAAAATTGAATTGGTTTTGTTGAAAAGCTCTGAAGAAATTTTACTGTAATTAAATCTAAAACAACTTTAATGGTTCGTGAAATACCATATTTTGAGCTTCCCCGCAGTCTCGGATGGTGGACAGTCTCAACCTCTGCAACCCTGACACCGTACCAGCTCGCAACAGCAGGGATGAAGCGGTGCATCTCTCCATAGAGTTTCAGATTTTTTATGACATCCCTTCTGTATGCCTTGAGGGAGCATCCGTAATCATGGAGCTTCACGCCTGTCACATTACTGATAAGCCAGTTTGCCATAATAGATGGAAGCCTTCTCCTTAAAAATGGGTCTTTTCTCTTCTTTCTCCATCCGCTTACAAGGTCATTATCTTTTATTAGTTCAAGGAATTTTGGTATGTCAGCGGGGTCATTCTGGAGGTCACCATCCATTGTTACAATAACGTCCCCTCTTGCAAAATCAAATCCTGCTGCAAACGCTGCAGTCTGACCAAAATTGCGTCTCAGGCTCAGCACAACAATCCGGTTATCACTTGCCTGAACCTCCTCGAGGGCAGGAAGTGTTCTATCTGTACTGCCATCATCAACGAAGAGGATCTCATATTCCTTCCCAAGGGGATCGAGTGTCTCCTTTAATTTTTCATAAAGTATTTTTACATTCTCCTCTTCATTATAAAGAGGTATGACTACAGAAAGGGTCATTAATATCTCCCTGTTTTTTCTTCCTTTATACCCTTAAAATCATAGCAAAGAATCAGAGAATATTCCCTGATCTTCTTATTCTGTTTATTATAAGCCGTAAAAGTCCTTTTCTCAACCTTTTCAAAGGCATTGGCAATTGCATCAGGTGTTGGCATGTCTCCTATTGTAACAAAGATTGCATCATAACGAAGAAGGCTACGAAATCCAGGCCACAGATCATACTGGTTCATCCTACGGCCAAGATTCATACAATATGTTATCGGATGCCCCTTTACATAGAACGCAAGTTCACTTGAAACCTGGTAGCTATCAGAAAATATGAATACAGAATTGTGTGCAGACATCTGCTCATATAACTTTGTAACCTCTACCCCAAGTGATTTCCATCCACGAAGCCTCAATGTTGGATCCTGCTTCGAGGGAAGATTGAGAATGGACGGAAAGTGTGCAATTGAAGTTACCATTACTGATAGGATAACTGCAGTTACAATGAGCGTTTTTTTGAATCTGCCATCAGAAGAAAACTTCTTTATGGAAAATTCAGAAAAGGCAATGATGCCTGTTATATATCCTGGCAATGCCCAGTTTGCCTGTACTTTACCCTGAAGGCTTTTCAAGAGGAAAAAGACAACGATGGGAACTGAAAACCAGAAAAGAAACGCCCCCTCTCTTTCTCTTCTTCGTCTCCATAGAGAGACTGCCATGAGTATGAATAAAAGAGGGGTTATTATGCCAAGCTGTGAGCCGAAAAACTCAAAGAAATTCTTTAAAGAGAGGTGAATACCTTCTGCTATGTTTGCGTGACCGGTAGTATGTCTGAATGTGACCCAGTCATAGTTTGCATTCCACAGTATCACAGGGCTGAATACGATAAGGCTGATAAGAAAAGCAACATAAGGTCCTTTTGAAAGCAACAACCTCCTATATTCCTTCGATACCAGTAATAAGAAAAAAGCACAGAGATAAAAGAAAGCCATAGTATATTTAGTGAGAAGGCCGATGCCGACGGAGATGCCGAGGAGAAGCCAAGAAACAAATCCCCCCATCCCCCCTTTACTAAAGGGGGGTAAGGGGGGATTTGAGTTCGGAGTTCGGAGTTCGGAGTCTGAATTTAGTTCTGCATTATTTGTTGAACGTTGAACGTTAAACGTTGAACGATAAAACAAGAATAGGGAGAGAATCCAGAAAAAGGCAAAAGGGGAATCTATAGTGAACAAAATGCTATAAGCAGAAAAAAGAGGAACTATCTGGAACACGATAGCTGAAAATAATCCTACGCGTTCATTATACAGCCTTTTCCCGAGCATATAAAGAATAATGCTGCTGAGTACAGAAAATATTACAGCCATGATTCTTATGCCGAAGGCATTATCTCCGAAGAGAACTGTGCCGATATATATAAGATAGGCGATCATCGGTCCCTTTGAGTAATAGCTCCAATCAAGCCTTCTCGACCATTCCCAGTAATGTGCCTCATCAGGACTTAAATCAAGATACCCATACTGGATGTAGTATATGCGGAAGAGACTGAGCGTCAGGAGGGAAACAAAGAGTACAGTAGTAGACGGTTTCTCCTTAAACCGTTCAGATGACCACTGGTATAAACCGATAACACATAGTGCTACAGCAACACCTAATATTGCTCCAACAAGGACATCCGAAGGATAATGTACACCGACAGAGATCCTTGAAACACCTACAAGGAATGCAAC
Organism: Nitrospira sp.; assembly: GCA_016873575.1. Lineage (GTDB taxonomy): Bacteria > Nitrospirota > Thermodesulfovibrionia > Thermodesulfovibrionales > SM23-35 > VGWY01. The sequence goes on from VGWY01000093.1 coordinate 3,152, forward strand.
AAGGATAAAAATATATCTTAATCTTGTTTTGAATAAAATATAAAATGGTGTTGCAAAGGCAAAGGCATTTGCAGCATGGTTTGAAGGCATGGAAAAAGAACCACTACACCCAACAAGAAGATGGACACCATCAAGCACATTGCAGGGCCTTTGCCTTTCAAAAACGTGCTTTAGTGTATATGAACTCCAATCAGAAAGTGCTAAGGAAGCGAAAGCAATAACCAGAACGATGCATGCCTTTCTCTTGTCTTTCAAAAAATACAAGATGCAAAGTGGTGAAAAGAGAAGATAGGCATGACTGGTGATAAAGGGCATTATGCTGTCAAAAAGGCTGTTCTGTAAGGTATGATTAATAGCGAAAAAGATAATTTTATCTATTTCAGAGAAGCTCATTGATTAGTGACAATTATCAATTATTCATGTTCGACAGGTCAAGTCCTTTAATTGAAGAACTTCGTGATCCAAGCTTGCTAAAATGTTATATATTTCTATTACCAAATCAATATAGAATATCGCTATAGCATGGAAGAAATAGAAGAATTAATTAAGTATCATGGTCTTGAAGAGGACTCGGAGCATGTTATTATTCCGTTTATAGACAAAAATGGTCGATGGAAACGATGTTTTTTGCTGAAAAGAAGATTTATTAGGATTGTATATTCAGAGGGGCATTTTGTTGATTATCCTCTTTCAGATGTGATCAAGGCGACAATAAAATATCCGGAGCTTTTGTTGAGTGAGGCGCTCTATTTGATGTATAAAGAATCGAACGTTGATACGCCAGATGTCCGTTCAAATACAAAAGAATGTGTTGAGCAGTAATGTGCTAAAATAGGGCAATGTTACTCATGAACAAGTTCAATAAAATTGCATTCTTTATACTCATCTTTGTCACGAGCTGCACCACGACCAATCTTTCAACCGTGCCCAGCTCTTCAGCACCTCCTCCTTCAGCACCAAATTTTTTACTATTAGGTATGTGCGCTATTGTGCCACCATATTTATCAATCGTTAATGCACACACAGGGGAAAGGATAGATGCAGAAGACCTTTCAGATTTTTCCAAACGATTACAAATTACAACTCATGCCCTGTTCGTTGAAAAAGGAGTTCGATTGACTTCTATTGAAAACTGTATTGAACATTGGGAGAGGAATGACTTCCGCCATACCATGGATCCGTTTCTGCAAGGTAAGATGAATCTTGAACAATTACATCCTCCTGATGTTTTTACTTGTATCGATTACGCAGAGCTTGACCTTATTGTATTTGTTGATATGAAAGCACTCTATACCAGCAGAAGAGGCAGAAGTATGGTGCCGATATGGGGTACAGACGGACGGAGGTTTTATTTTGAGAGAATCCACCCACGTGATAAATATTCAGTTATTATTGATGTAAGGATCGTTGATTTAAAAAACCGCAAGGTTGTCTGGGAGAATAGGATCTTCAAAAAAGCAAACATTGAATCTGAAACAATCCTCACAAATCTGCTTACAGAACTTCTTGATCCCATACAAGGAAAAGTAAGGTACTAAGGGAAGCATTATCCCGACTTTTAGTCGGAGAGCTTCACTTATACATTTAAAATTTGAAGATAATCAACCATGACAGGTAAAAGAGCCGATCCAGAAAGTATTCGTAATATTTTTTTAAAAAACCTTTTTATGCCTTTTATTCTCTCCCTCCTTTTGATTTCTCAGGGTTATGCCGAAAATACTGCAAACAGTGAGCAGGACATCATTCAAAAGATTATAGATGCTTACGGTGGGAAAGCAATGCTGTCAAAGGTTATTTCCATATCAGCAGAAGGGAACATCATGAAAATTATCCCTGAAGATGATGGCACGTACTACCGGTACATGAAAAGGGATAGGAAATTATTCGTTGATATCAAATATACACGATCAGAAGAAGTTCGGATAATGAATGGGAAGAAAGGGTATAGAGGAAACAGAGAACTTGTTGAAGAGGTGAAAGGCCCTTCCTATGATGCCATGGTGTATCAGTATAATCAATTAGATATACCTTTTGGGTTCGTAGATGGAACATTGAAAGCAGCAGACATTCGAAAGGACAGTGTAAATGGTACCGAAATGACAATTCTTAAGCTTAAAGATCAACATGGATATGAGATCGAGGTTTATATCAGTACAGAAGATTCCCTCATTCTAAAAGCGATCGGATATTTTCAATTCGGGACAAGTAAGAGAAGCCTCCGTACAGAATTTTCAGAATTCAGAATGGTTGAGGGAATACTCCTTCCTTTCAGAATCGTCAATTATGCCAATGATATCAAACTCAGTGAGACGGAAATCACGAAATACCTGATAAACCCAAAAATAGATGACTCGATCTTTAAGCCTTAACCTTCTCATCCCTTTGAGCTTTCTTTCAAGAAAGTAGGTCAATAAATCGTATATCCTGAAGAAAACCAAACCGCGAACGGACTTCATCTGCATCACGGGGATTGAACTCGCCAATAATCATTTCTTCTGTTTCAGTGCCGGCACAGATATTGTTGCCCAATGGATCGTATATCCGGGATGCCCCTGGATAGTGGATACCGTTCCCGTCTGCCCCCGTACGGTTTACACCAATGATAAAACACTGGTTTTCTATTGCGCGTGCCCTGAGTAATGCCTCCCAATGGTCTTTCCGTGAAGTCGGCCAATTCGCAATGACAAAGATTGCCTGCACCTTTTTTGTAACCTTTCTGAAGACTTCAGGAAACCGTAAGTCATAGCAGATAAAGATACTCGATAGCATTCCATCAACCGTGAATGTAACGATATCATTCCCGGCAATGTAGTACTGATCTTCCTTTGCAAAGGAAAACGGGTGTAGTTTGGTGAATGTTGCAATTACATTCCCTTCGGTATCGTAAACTACAGCTATATTTCTGCCTTTCTCGTTGTTCATTTCCCATATAGGAAATCCTGCTATGATATTTATCCGATACTCTTTTGCCATCTGGGATAAAAAGGATGCTGTTTCTCCATTTTCAGGCTCTCCGATTCTAAAGATATTCATTGAAAAACCGGTATTGAACATTTCAGGCAGAACAACAATATTGCAACCATGTTCAGAGGCATTTTGTATGAATGTTCCAGCCCTCTTGTAATTTTCCTTTTTGTCTTCCCATTGAATGTTCATTTGAATCAGGGCTATTTTCATGTCTACCTCACTTTGCTCTTGATAGATATTGAATGATTCAGATCTCTTTTCTGTATTATACCGATGCTTACCTATCTCGTGTCAGAATTGCTCTTATCCAGACTATTATTGTTTTTTCTTTCAAACGGTTTAATATATAACGAATTAAGGATAATTATGTTCCAGTTAGATTTGCCGTTTTCACGTAACATAGATACTCTTAAAGACTATTTTGAAAAGGCAACAGGTAAAGCCATTGCCCTGACATTTACCGACAATTCCACCAGCATGCTTTCAGTGAAAACAAAGGGAAATTCAGTTTCTGTCAGGCTACACAAGATGTTTCTCCAAGCTGAGAGCGATGTTCTCGAAGAGATAGCTAAGTTTATCAAAAACAGGAAAGGCAGCACACCTTTCATCAGAAAATTTATCAGGCAAAACCAGCATCGTCTTAGAAATAAACCCCGCAGAACAATCAGCCTCTGTACCCAAGGCAGATATTATGATCTGAGGGAGCTTTTCGATTCCCTCAATAATGAGTATTTTGAAGGAAGGATCACAGCGAAAATCAGTTGGGGCAAAAAGAATCCGCGATGGGCGGTAAGAAAACGTACGTTGGGGAGTTATAGCAGTCATACCAATACTATAAGGATAAACCCGGTTTTAGACAGGAAGAATGTCCCCCATTACGTTATCAAATTTATCATATACCATGAAATGCTCCATAGTGACATGCACATAGAAAAGAAGAATGGCAGGAGATTAGTACATACTCCTGAATTCAAAAAACGTGAGCGAATGTTCGAATACTATGAAAAAGCTATCTCATGGGAGAAAAGAAACTGAGCATTAAAAGAGCACCCTTACTATTTCATCTGTATCTACCCTGTCAGGTCTGAAACTATTCACCGGTGATTCTAAATCGGGATATCCGATAGAGATTCCAAGGACAAGCCTTTTTGACTGCGGAATCTCTAAAAACTTCTTAATATGCTGCGCATAATCGGTGAGAAATGCCTGTGGGACAGTTCCAAGACCGTACGCATGGGCTGCAAGCATGAGGCTCTGCGCAAAGAGTCCCATGTCAAACAATGACCATAATGAAAGCGATGAATCCTGAAAAAGGAATATGCCATGTGGAGCTCCATAAAACTGGAGTTTGCTATTTTTGATTTTTTCCTGACGTCGGGAGAAAGAAGATCCTTGCCTGTTATTTCACTCCTTTTTTTCATCAGAGCAGCTATCCTTGCTTCTATGGCCGGAGGCCATGACAGAGGTTCTGGCAGATCCAGACAGGGACTGGTATTCTGTTCAAGAAGTTCCACGAGAAATTTAGATAACGCCTCCTTTTTCTCACCTGAAACAATGACGACTTCCCACGGCTGACTGTTCTTGTATGATGGGCTCCATTTTGCCGTATCAATGACCTTCATCAGTATTTCTAAAGGCACAGTGTCGGGTTTGAATTTTCTGATACTCATTCTTGTTTTAATGCATTCGATGGCGTCCATAGTTCCCCCCTCTAAGGCAGTAATATTTTAATTATAGCGCATTCTTCTTTCTAATCTTAGCATAGTACATTAAAATATCAGAAATGAAGACATCCGAAAGACCATTGAGAATTTTTTTCTCGGGCATTGCTGGAAGTGGTGTGTCTGCGATAGCAACCTTTATGGCTGATAAGGGTAATGTCATCGTCGGATCTGACAGGGTATTTGATAAGGATATACTCCATCCTCTGAAAAAGGTTTTCCAATTTAGAGGGATTACCATTGTGCCTCAGGATGGCAGTGGCTTAAATGACACCTTTGATTTCGCAGTTTTCAGCACTGCAGTTGAGTCTGACCAACCTGAGATCTTGAAGGCCGGGGCTCTTGGAATTCCAATAAAGAAACGGCCTGATTATCTCGCTGAAATCACGGCATCATTTCACACCATAGCTGTTGCAGGGACAAGCGGAAAGTCAACGACAGCAGGATTACTTGCCTTTTTAATGAGCAGACTTGGTCTCAATCCAAATTTTATCAGTGGAGGCAGAGTAAAACAATTTAAATCATCCTCAAACCCTGGCAATTGCCTTACAGGAGACTCAGACTATCTTATCATTGAGGCGTGTGAATCAGACGGCACCATCGTGAACTATAAACCTCAGCATTCAATCATCCTCAATCTTTCCCTTGATCACAATCCTATAGAAAAAACGGCAGGAAAGTTTAAGATTTTCATGGAAAATACTTCAGATAAAATCATTTTGAATGCAGACGATAGAAATTTATCTCGAAAATACCCCTCACCCTTGCCTCGGCACGAGTCGATTCCGACCTCTCCCGCAGGGGGAGAGGGTCTGAGTATGTCTCCTTCCACAAAAGGAAATGGGATGTGCGTATATCTTTCACAAAGGGCAGAGGGGTTGAGTATCTTTCCTTCCGCAAGTGTAGAGAATCCGTATAAATCCCCTCCCTTGATGGGAGGGGTTGGGGAGGGTGATTTAATTACATTTTCCATACACAATCCATCACAATATAAGGCAGAGGCAATAACATACAAATCATTGAGTACAGAATTTTCATTGCATGGAACGAGATTTAGCCTCTCACTGCCCGGTCAACATAACCTTTACAATGCGCTTTCTTGTATTGCTTTTCTTTCAGAAATTGGTATAAAGCTCAATGATATTGTAGAAATATTATCTGAATTTCAGGGTATTGACAGACGGTTTGATATCCATTTAAATGATGGGAAAAGGCTTGTTATTGATGATTATGCACACAACCCCCACAAAATCGTATCGCTCATGAAGACAGTGCAAAAGCTCAGTGAACGGGTCTGTTATATATTCCAGCCTCATGGATTTGGACCAACAAGACTGATGAAAAAGGAATACATCGAAGCATTTACAAAGAACCTTTGTGACTCTGATCACCTCATCCTTCTCCCCATATATTTTGCAGGAGGCACAGCAAGCAGAGATATATCAAGCTATGACCTCGCAGAGGGGATTAAAGCAGGAGGCAAATCTGTGGAGGTTGTTGAGAAAAGAGAGGATATTTTAAAAAGGCTTCACGAATATCAGACATACGTTATCTTTGGTGCGCGCGACGAAACCCTATCGGACTTTGCAAATGAGATGGCAGAGAGGCTATCTCGTATAAGTCAGAATTAATCACTTGTTTCATTTCAATCATTTGTTACAGAAAGTCACTTTCTTTTTGTCGAAACCCCTTCTCAACCTTCTTTTAACATCATCTACAAAATCCCTCTCAAGCCACCTTTGCAATTTGAGCTGATTATAGATATTCACTGTCCTTGAGACATAGTTCATCCTGTCAATAAACACATAATCAACATAGTGTTTAATCTTTTCACATAATACCTCGGGGTTCATTGGCAGTACAGGGCCTATGAAAATATATGTTCTTATCCCATTTTCATGGAGTCTCTTTAGTGTTTGTATCCTTGCTTC
>VGWY01000094.1 GCA_016873575.1 Nitrospira sp.
ATACCGTGGGAATGGGTGGATATTCTCCCCATAAGCTGGAAGGAGAGTGGCTTACAAATCTCGTCTGTGAAAAGGTTGCAAAGCCTTTAATCAAAGGATTTGCTGAAAAGGAAGGTATTCAATACAAGGGTATACTCTATTGTGGATTAATGTTATCTGATGAAACTCCTTATCTCCTGGAAGCAAATGTCCGTCTCGGTGATCCAGAGGCCGAGGTAATCCTTCCTCGACTGAAGACACCATTGAGTGAAATAAGCCTTCAGATTATCAATGGAGTCCTGAGTGAAAAGAGGGTAGAATGGAGTCCTGATTATGTCTGTGATGTTGTAGCAGCAGCAGGAAGGACACGGCAGGTAAGGGATGGAAAAAACAAAGGCTGGTATCCTGGTTATCCTGCACGCTATGGCAAGGGCCATCCAATTACAGGCATTGAAAAGGTTCAAGCCCATGACTTTAAGATATTCTTTGCCGGCGTGAGCAATTCAGAAAAGAAAGGTCTGGTTACTGATGGAGGACGGGTTCTTCATGTCGTTGGAAGAGGTAAGACCCTGCAAGAGGCAAGGGATATTGCTTATAGAAATATTGAGCAGATCCATTTTGAAGGGATTCGTTATAGAAGAGATATTGGGAAAGAGTGAAAAACAAAAGACATTAGCCACAGAGTGTACAGAGAAAGACAAAACCTACTTTTTAATGACCGCTCCCCATTGCTGAAGGTTATTAATAATAAAATCAATAATCCGTTTATGTTCATCTTTACCACTTCCCTGAATTATAAAAGGTTTGCCGAAAACCATATAGATAGGTCGAGTACGGTTTAAGGGTCCTACATCTTTAAGGTATTTTCCATTCTCCCAGAAATCTGTCTTAATGGCCACAGGTACAACCTGCACACCGGCGGCCCTGGCAAGCTTGATGCCAAGAGAATTAAATTCCTCCGGTATAAATTCTACAGTTCGGGTACTCTGTGGAAAAATGATGATAGAAGTTCCCATGGCTAATAATTCCTTCCCTTTGATAATAACCGTTTGAAAATCTTCCCGGGGATTGTTTCTACTTACAACTAAGGGATCCCGGGAGCGCATTACAGGTCCAAATAAAGGGTGCTTGACCAGGCTTTCTTTAACTACAAAAGTCACCTCCATAAGGGGTGCAATAATACAGGGTAATACAAAGGTTTCCAGGGTGCTCATGTGGTTGCTGATAAAAACTACAGGCCTCTGACAAGAACGTAAGTTTCCTAAACCTCTCAAGTGAAAACGTCCACCGCATCCTTCAATTAATTTGAATACTCGATAAGAGGACTCTGCCCAGGCTTTTCTATCGTAAAGGCCCTTGATAGATAGGGAGCGAGCTTTGATAATTTCTTTTGTGTACCTTCCTACAAAATACCAACGAGTATTTAGAAATAACCGGTCTACAAGCAAACGAGGGTGATCTTCAGGAGTATCATAGGAGGAACCAATGAAAAAAGATTCCATAGTTGTCACATCCTCTGTTAAAAAGATTAAAACTACCACTATGAAAAACGTTCAAGACTTAAAGAAGTGCTATATCATTTCGATATTTATCTTTTAGCCTGTTGATATCTGCCGTTGCGGGCATATTTTAATCTTTAATAAATGATTTTTGAAGGTTCGACCCTCCTTCATTCTTTCTGAGCTGAATCAGTTAAGCTTCTTTTCTGATGTAAAATTTCAGAAAGAAGCGAGTTGAACGAAGCTGCTACGCACCCCTTATGGAGTTTCAATGCTTCGTTTCCCTGTATATCAACTATTGTAAAGATAAAATTTTGCCGTTCTGCTATGTGAGATAGAATAAATATGCTTAGGTAGTGAGTATTTCAATAATTGCCAGCGCCCCATGTCTGATAAAAATATACACCAAAAGAGGCATTTAGGCAATAGTATAGGATGGCGAATTATTGATGAAAGCCCTTGTATTGTCAAGAAACTTTCAGGTAAAATCCTTCATGGAATATAGTGATCTTATCCACGATATGATACTGGAGCACTTAAGAAGGAAACTCTCAAGGGAGTATAAAGAGATAGGTATAAATAAACATGGTGAAAAGAAGGTTGAATACAGGGGACATTATCCTGACATGATCCTTGGTAACCATGGGATGGTGCTTGCTCTCCTTGAGATAGAAACTGCCGAGAGTATATCAGAAAAACAGGCTGAGAACTGGAAAGCACTCTCTGGACTGGGTGTAAAGCTTGTCCTAATGATTCCCAAGGATATGAAGGTAAAGGTGACTGAATTACTCTGGGCAAAGGGTATGATGGATAAGATTTCCATAGGGACGTATGAGATTGCTGTAAATATGCCTTAGATTTTATTTAGTCTTGAAAGCTTTGAGTAATTCTCTTTCTTTTGATTCCATTTTCTTTTTCTGGTAGCTGCTTTGTTCATGGTCATACCCGATAAGGTGAAGAAGTCCATGGATTAAAAGGCGAGTCAATTCTTCATAGAAAGTAAGGCCATTCTCTGCTGCCTGTCTTTTTGCCTTATGGAGATTGATAACTACATCACCGAGAACAAAGTTCTGAGTTAGTAATCCCCCCATCCCCCCTTTAGTAAAGGGGGGTAAGGGGGGATTTTGTGGAAAGGAGAGGACATCGGTGGTTCTATCCAAACCGCGGTACTGGCGGTTCAGTATCTTCATCCGTTGATCATTTACAAAGAGGATGCTGAGTTCAGATCTGTGGAGCCCGAGCAGATGGAGAGCTTTCCTTAGATGCCTTCTTATCCTCTGTTGGTTTACCTTTATGAGCCTTTGCTGGTTCTTTATTGAGACCTTCATCTTTTGTGAAATCAAAACCAGGATACTCGACCCTGCGATGGAATATGCCTGTAAGTATGTATGAGAAACGCCTCTTTACTTCGAGTATATCTTTTAGGGTAAGCTCGCACTCATCAAGTTGACCTTCAAGGAATATGCGGTTGATTATCTTGTCTACAAGCGATGTAATTCTTGATGGTGTGGGTTCTGTAAGGACTCGTGATGCAGCCTCAACCTCATCTGCCATCATGACGAGTGCAGCAACACGTGTCTGTGGTTTTGGACCAGGATACCGGTAATCAGCTTCAGCAGGTAAGACATCAGTCTCCTGATCTTTTGCCTTTTGATAGAAATACGTTATGAGCGATGTGCCATGATGTTCTTGGATGATGTCAATAATTGGCTGTGGAAGTTTATACTGCTTTACAATTTCAACTCCTTCCTTGACATGGCTCATGATGATCATACTGCTCATGTGAGGGGTTAATCCGTCATGCTTGCTCATTGGCCCGGTATAGTTTTCGACAAAATAATCAGGCATTTTAATCTTGCCTATATCATGATAATAGGCGCTTACCCTTGCAAGGAGAGGATTTACTCCTACTGCCTCAGCCGCAGATTCAGCAAGATTGCCAACGATGACGCTGTGATGGTATGTGCCTGGAGCTGCAATCATGAGGTTTCTCATCAATGGTTGATTGAGGTCGAGGAGCTCGAGGAGGCTTATGTCTGTTGTGACTTTAAATGAATATTCGAGAAAGGGCAATAGCAATGAGACAATTGCAGAGACACTGATGCCTGAAACAACAGCAAATATCAATGAAGGTAAGATCTTTGCTGTAAAGAGCTCACCCCCGAACAGGGATATGATGGTTGCCGTAAAGATATTGGCTGCGATTACATAGAGTCCTCCAAGGATAAGTGCAGATCTCTTTTTACACCGTATAACGCTGAAGGCTGCTACAAGGCTACCAACAAATACATAGATTGTATAGGCCGCATCATGAAGCCAGAGGCCTGTCAGGATGCTTACTATAAAAGAAAAGGTGATAGCAGTGTGGAAATCGAAAAGGAGTGCAACGAGCATCGCACCTGCTGGTAAGGGCATTCCGAATACAGCACCTTCCATTGATATAAAGCCAATGCCCTTAGAGAGGCTGTAAAACAGATAGCTAAAGAACTTTCCTATAAAGAGAGTGCATACGAGCATCAGGCCAAGGAGTAATAACATACTGAATTTCTTTGCATAGGCAGGCTTGTATCGCATAATGTCTTTATAGAGGATGAAGAGCAATAAACTCGCGATAAGGAATCCGCCTGTCAGTTCTTCTATGCCATGCAACTCCTGGATAGAGAGTGCAGAGATAAGCCCGAATGTCAAAAGAATAGCTATTCTACGAATGCTGAGTTTGCTGATGTGAATGGGTGATTTTATTTCGGTTCGCGGGATACCCCGCTTAACTTCACCCTTCGTGGTCCCGTTTTTCATGTCTTTCGTATGCCTTTACAATCTCCTGGACAAGTTTGTGCCTTACCACATCTCTTTCAGAGAAGTATATAAATTGAATCCCTTCAATATCACTCAATATCCTCTCTGCATCCCGGAGACCCGAGGTCTTTCCTGAAGGCAGGTCTATCTGTGTTATATCTCCGGTGATAACCGTTTTTGAATCAAAGCCGAGCCGTGTGAGGTACATCTTCATCTGCTCTGATGTCGTGTTCTGAGCTTCGTCAAGTATTATGAATGAGTCGTTGAGGGTTCTGCCCCTCATGAATGCAAGCGGGGCAATCTCTATGATTCCCCTGTCGATAAGTTTACTTACCCGCTCTGCCTCCATCATATCAAAGAGCGCATCATACAGTGGTCTCAGATAAGGATTGACCTTCTCGTACATATCTCCAGGCAAAAACCCAAGTTTTTCTCCAGCCTCAACTGCAGGTCTTGCAAGAACGATCCTGCTTACCTGCTTTTTCAGAAATGCATTAATTGCCATTGCCATTGCAAGATAGGTTTTCCCTGTGCCGGCAGGGCCAATGCCAATGACGATATCGTAATTCTTGATAGCTTCTATATATCGTCTCTGTGTTTCTGTTTTGGGTATGATAAAACGTTTTTTCGAAGATACAGGTATATTATTGAGGAACAGATCCTTCAGCGATGTATATTCACCATTGGATGAAACACCTATCGCATAACGAATATCTTCAGGGCTCAGGATATAGCCATCATAGTTTATGAGTCGGATATCCTGAATAAGTCTTTCAGCCTTTTTGACGGATATATCATCACCCTGGAGGAATATCTTATTCCCCCGCTGAGATGCTATAATGCCCAGGGTTTCTTCTAATGCCTTCAGGTTTTTATCGAACCCACCATAAATGAGGTTCGATTCCTTTTCATCATTGAGTTCGATCTCTACAGTTAACGTAAAAGCTCCTCCGCTATTTGAGAGTTACAAAGTTCTGCAGACGCTCACTTTTTTTAATTTTGACTGAAAGCACATCAGCCTCTTTCTTGGTCTCAAATTCTCCGATCCTGACCTTATATATTTTTTTGTGTCCTTTACGTCCTTTTCGTTCTGTTTTTGTAATGTATGCAGTATATCCTTTTTCATCGAGTTTTGCCTTGAGGACATCTGCCTCATGTGCATCCTTGAAAGCACCTACCTGAACGGTATATTTTGGTGTTTGTGAAATCTTTAATGTTTCTTGAGTTTTTGTGATTTCTTTGGTTCCCTGGTTTTTGGATGATTCTTGAGCAAATCCCTCCTGCCCCCCTTTACTAAGGGGGGGTGTGGGGGGATTAATTTTTTTCGTTTGCTGGGATTCTGCGTTTTGTTGGACTATCTGAGGTTGTCCTATTTGTTGGGTTCCTCCCTCTTTCCCTTCATTGACCATAGTTTTCTGTTCAGCAATTTCAGCAGTATCCTTCTGGTTGATAACAGGTGACTCACCGCTTCCTGAAGTATCTGGCAACCTCTGTGGTACAACAACATTTTTCTCCCGCAGATTTGCCTGTGACAATTTCGTCTCAGGACTTTCTTTCGTGGTGCTTTTTCCAACAAAATAGCCGAGTACAAAACTGAGCGAGGATATAATGAGCAGGGCAGTAATTATGATTCCTTTACCAATGAGAAATACAGAAGATCCTTCCTTCAATTCAGTCTTCTTCATAGGAAAAGCATAGCATCACCATACGAGAAAAATCTATATCTTCTGGCGATAGCCTCCTCATAGGCATTTTTTAATTTCTCCCAACCACAGAGAGCAGAGGTTAACATGAGAGGGGTGGATTTCGGGAGGTGAAAATTGGTTATCAAGGAATCAATAGCCCTGAATTGATATCCGGGATAGATGAAGATGTCAGTTGTTCCACTTATGAACTTTGAACCCAGTAATCCCCCCTTACCCCTCTTTAGTAAAGGGGGGGAGGGGGGATTTGTGTTATTAGTATATCTTCCACTCATATATCCTTCAATAGCCCTTGTTGTAGTAGTTCCAACTGTAACGACTCTTTTACCCGAAGCTTTGGTCTCTTTCATCTCCGAGATCAGTTTCTTGTCTATTTCAAAATATTCTTTATCCATGCAATGTGCTTCCACATTACTGGTCAGAATGGGTTTGAATGTTCCGATACCAATATGCAATGTCAGTTCTCTTATAGTGACTCCTTTTGCCTTAATCTCCTTGAGTAATCCTTCTGTAAAGTGAAGGCCTGCTGTAGGGGCTGCAATAGAACCTTCTTGCTTTGCATATACAGTCTGGTATCTCTCTTTATCTGATTCATCAGGCAGACGCCTTATATATGGTGGAAGAGGCATGTTGCCATATTTCCAGATAGTATTCATTAAATTTCCTGAACATTGAAAGTATGCAATCTTTCCATTGTGAAGTGCTGCCTCAAGATTCTCGGTAATCTTGAGTATGCCGGTATAATTACCCCTTGAGAGCACATCCCAGACATTATCTCCTCTTTCTCTGACAAGAAGGATATCAAGTTTTCCTCCTGTCTGTTTCAACCCGGTAAGCCGTGCTGGGAAGACCTTTGTGTTGTTCATGAGCAGCATATCTCCAGGAGTAAGATATGCTGTGATGTCGGAAAATCGTTTGTGCTCGAGCATTCCATCTTTGTGGAGTACAAGCAGTCTTGATCTGTCTCTTTCTTTGACAGGACTTAAGGCGATCAGATCCTTCGGAAGGGAAAAGTCAAAATCAGTGACTTTCATAAAGCTGTATCGTTGTACCGGGATAAAAGAAGGAAAGGATGTCTTTGTAATTTTTCCCCTCGCGGGCCATCTCAAGGGCACACCACTGACAGAGGCCAACACCGTGACCATAGCCTTTGCCTTCAAACAGGAGAGTGTCTCCATCTTTTGTGAATGTAAAGTTAGTACTTGGAAGACGGTTCCAGCCAAGTGCCTTTCTGAGGTCTGTTGCATTGATGGTGGTTATTCCAGAAGTGGTTTTTACATCTATCTCCTTCACCCTGTTGGTTGACGTATTTGACCTTATTGTTATCTCTTGAATACCTGAAATGTTTAATGCCTTTTCGATCTCATTCAGTTGAATCCTTCTTTCCCAGATATAATAAGGGGATAAATCACATTTTGATTCAACAGCCTTAAGATAAGGATAGCTCTTTCCAAAGACTTCCTCGGGATTTTCTGTACTTTCACAAGATGTTGAGTGATAGAATGCCTCAATAGGTTTATTATCAAAGGTGAGTACCTCACCGCTTGTTTCTGTAACAGCACGTGCTATCCTTGAATCAGAATTACTGCCTTTATAAACCTGATGGAGGACGGAGGATGTGATATGGTAGATGGAGTTCCCATTCACCTTTTTCTGATAAACGGCATAAGTCCTTGATATAACGGCCTGTGCCTTCAATGCCTCTATCTCCCAGTCAGCACCAACTTCTCCTGCAACAACACCCATCACGTAATCTTCCAATGGAAGTTCATTGACAAGATAGAGACCATTGTCACCTTTCCATACCTCAATATTGCCACTGTAGCGGGTACCCATGACAAGGAGGTCTCCTTTTATCCTTCCCAATTTTTCTGTATTCTCGCCCTTTACAGGGATTTTCGGATAAAGTTCATTCACAATAAGCACCTTTATTGTCTCAGCATAGGCAGTGGATAGTGAATAGTGAGCAGTGAACAGTAAGAAACAGAAAGTGAAAAATAAGAAATCCTTTAACTTTGAACTTTGAACTTTGAACTTTGAACTTTTCATCATCTCTTCCCGATGAGCCAGAAAAGAAAGGTCAGGATTAAACTGATAAGGATACTGGTAGCTAATGGGAAATAGAAAGTGAAATTTTTTCTCTGAATAATGATGTCTCCGGGAAGCCTTCCGATCCATGGGATCCTGCCGGAAATGAGAAGCAATCCACCAATAGAGGCAACAATAATTCCCAGGATGATTAGAAACTTGCCTATGTATTGTATGCCGTCACTCATCTTTCATTTACTCATTACTCATTACTCATTACCGTCTTTCAGGTATCTCTCCATCTCCGAATAGATACATCCACAATACTTCTGTCTGTAAAGTCCGAGCTCTTTTGAAAGACTGATGCTCTCCTTCCATCCAGGCCTGAAATCTTCACCATAAAAAGGAATAGAATGTTTTTGCCCAATCTCCTGTCCTATCTTTATTATCATATCAAATTTCTGGTATGGACTTACAAGGAGAGAGGTTGTGAACCCATCAAGCCCCATTTTTTTTGCAGTACGTGCTGTCTCTTCAAGTCTCAGAGAATAGCATAACACGCAACGATCATCTTCCCTGTATACTACTGTCCTCAGAAATTCCTTCAGTCCGTAGTAATCAATGTATTCTATATCAAGGGTCCATGCCTTCTGTAGCTTTTGTACAGACTCAAGACGCATCTTATATTCAGTGTATGGATGGATATTCGGATTCATCCAGAAACCTTTTACGGCGATGTCTTTTGAGAGAAGACTTTTCAGTGGATAGAGGCTGCAGTTAGCACAGCACATGTGCATCAAGAGCTTCATGGAATGTCTTTGGTCAAATGATTATTTTAACCCTGATATTACCTCTTTTTTGCGGGTTCAACTTTCTGCGGTTCATTCGATGGAGATTTCCCTTCAGGAGGTGCAGGAGGGGTTTTAGCTACACGAGCCTTTGATTTTGAGGTCACTCGTTTGTGAGATGGCTTTTTCATTTTTTTGGTTTTTGCCTCAGGATATTTTTCGGAAGGACTCGTTAGTTCTGGAGAAAAATCAGGATTGATGAGATACGCCTCGTGAAAGTATTCATCTGCCTCATCATATTTGCCAAGTTCATATAATGCATAGCCTATCCGATAATATGCAGAAGGATCTGGGTTCTTTTTTATGTATTCTTTGAAAAGCACGACAGCATCACTGTATCTCCCGCTATTATAGTATTGGAGAGCCTTAGCATATTCGGCATCATTCTCTGCATGAATTATGGCTGGTACTATCCAGAAAGCAAAAAACATCGTAACGATCAAAACAATCTTCTTCATTATTTCCTCCTCATTAAAACAGCCCTTGTGGAACATTGATCCCAAGGTGCTGGTATGCATGCCTTGTTGCCTGTCTCCCGCGAGGGGTTCTCTCTAAGAGCCCTTCCTGTAATAGATACGGTTCATAGACATCTTCGATAGTTTCCTTATCTTCCCTCAACGATGCTGCAATGGTTTCTACTCCAACTGGCCCTCCGTTGAACTTTTCAATAATCGTTGAAAGGAGCTTCCTGTCCATATCATCGAGCCCTCGTTCATCAACATCGAGAGAGAGCAGAGAGCTTTTTGTTATACTTATATTAATCCTTCCATCTCCTTTCACCTGAGCAAAGTCACGAATCCTCCTTAATAGCCTGTTTGCAATCCTTGGTGTTCCAC
>VGWY01000095.1 GCA_016873575.1 Nitrospira sp.
CCTTAGCCCCGATTAAGCAAGGTTAGGGCTCCGTTGAGACCCTCGAATTACCAGGGTTGGGCAAGGTGCAAAACATAAAAGCTTATTAAGCATGATGAAAAAAGTACTTGACAAAAATAAACCAGGGCAAGGGTAAGGGGGTATTTTCGGGACAAATGTATCAAAAAAACCACAAATTAATTTTCAATCCCTATGTTCTCAATGATTAACTGCATTGTTAAGGATAATGTAATCTTTGATACCAAGAGCCCTCGCCATATCCGTTGCCTCTCCTTTGTCCTTAAATCCTGTAATACTGACATGATAAAGTTTTCTGTTGTAGAGGATTTCTATTTTCTTATCCCCTACCCTCTTCAGAAGGTCATCTTTCACTCTCTCTGCATTTTGCTTTGACATGAATGCGCCTATCTGCACGATAACAGGTTCTGTCAAAACACTCTGTGATTGTTTGAAAATTTCGAGATTTTTGTCCTTTTGATGTTCATCCACCTTTGGTTCTTTCTGAGGCTTGATCGCATCATGTTTATTGGTAATCAACTCCTTTAGTGTCTTTGACAAAGCATCAAAATCAGGCTTATAAATCTCTTCTAAAATGAGCCATTCATCCTTGATCCCTGATGTAGATGCATCGAGACGGGCAAGTTCAATATTAAGGTCATTGATAGCAATGATATATTCATTATAGGCTTTGATCAATTCTGACTCTCTCTCTATCACGTCTATCAGTTTGGCAGTTCCTTCAGCATATCTATTCATCACAATATGTAACCTGTATTCAACGGCTTTAAGCTTTTTTTCATGGGCTTTCACAATCTTTTCCCTGTCTTGGACAGACTTGAATAACCCTTCTACCTCAAGCATGATCTCCTTTTCAATCTCTTCATGCTCGTATCGTAATTTTTGCCTTATTACTTCTGTTTTCTTTACCTCTGATTGAGTCCTGCCCCATTCAAAGATAGGCCAGTCAATCTGGGTGGTAATCATCCAAATCTGAGACCTTGTAACATTTGTTTCTCTCTGCAAAGAGTACCGTCCTTGCAAGAACGCCTTTGGATAGAAGCCACTCTTAGCTATTTCTATATCTGCCTCTGACATCTTTATCCTTGATAAAGACATCTTTAATTCCTCCCTGTTTTTGAGAACAGACTCTTTTATCTGCTGGAGTGAAGCAGTGAAAATGCCATTGCGTGGACTGCCCTTCAAGGAAAGAACATCATCCCCTTGATAATACATAAGCCTTTTGAGTTTACTGAGGGCTAAGTCTGTTTTGTTTTTGCTCTTGTACAATTCAAGTTCTGTAAATGTTATATCCGTTTCCATCTGCAGTACATCATCTTTCTGAAGATACCCCTCCCCGCCGAGATCTCTGAATATCCTGAGTCTTTCCTTATTAGCCTCGGTTACCTTCTCTAACGTCTCCTGATTAAGTTGTTCATTGAGTATCTCGTAGAAAGATTTTTTTATCTCAAAAATAATCAGTTTTCTCTGTCTTTCAACGATCCAATGCGCTTCTTCATTGACTGATTTTGATTTCCTGAATGAATGTGTCAGATTACCGCCTGTGAAAAGCGGCTGTTCTACGATAAAACTAATACCATACATAATACGATTTTCGGATGAAAGTTCAACATCTCCAGATGGTACCCCGGGACCAAAGGTGTCACGATTAACAACGAATATATCAGGTTTATCAAGAAGAGTGTAATTTCCCTTCAGTTTCAAAGAAGGGAAAAAACCTGTATTCGATATCTGTACGTCTTGTTCTGTAGAAAGGACATTGGTCTCGGATGATTTCAGGCTGCCATTATTTTTCAGTGCCAGGTCAATACATTCCTTGAGGGTCAGTTCTTTTGCATGGGCTGAAATCAGTGGAAGAAAAAAAAGGAGCAAAAGAATGATTATTTTTATCATGTTCTGTTTTGCTATGCAATATGTTTTTTTCATTTGAGGAATTTTATTGTTACGGTCATGCCTTCTTTCAGTCCTGAAAAATCATCAAGGTTTATGTAAATCCCCTGTGCATTGATATCTAGCGATGCCTGTGGGTCAAATGTCCTTAGAGACTTTCTTTTTACAACAGGGAAAATCTTATAAACCTTACCATGATATATCATATCCTTATACGAGTCTGTGGAGACCTCGACAGGGTCTCCTTTAGCAACCTTTCCCACATCAGTCTCCTCAAGCTCTGCCCGTATCCTCAATTTTTTGGGATTGATGAGTTTCAATATGGGATTACCAAAATCTACTGTCTCTTCAGGGTCTTTGAATCGTTCACTTACTACACCGTCAATAGGGGATAAAATAATGTAATCCTTCAGAAGTGTGTTATAGTACTGCAGTTCTGAAGATGCCTTTTCAACAATTGCCTTTGCTTGCTCTATTTCTTCTTTTCTTACACCCCTGGTGAGCTTTTGCAAATTAGCCTTTGCTTCATTTAATTCTTCTAACGCAACTTTCATCTTCTCTTCTGCTCTTTCAAGTTCAATTCGGGTAACAGCATCTTTTTGGTATAGTCTATTTTGTCTTTCATATTCATCAGTTGCCTTTTCATATACGGTATTGGCACGATTGACATTACTCTTTGCAACCTCAATATCTTCAACCCTATACCCTCTTTCAAGCTCTTTGAGACGTGCCTCGGTCTCTTTTAATGCCGCCTCAGTCAGTTTTACCCTCGTAAGGATTTTTTTATTGTCAAAAAGTATGAGGGGTTGTCCCTTCTTTACAGAATCACCTTCGTCTACCTTTATTTCTGTTATAATACCAGTGACCTGGCTGGCAATCTCAATATCTTCCTCACTTTCAACTACCCCTCGTGCATTGATCAGGCTATCTTTGGTCCTCTGAACATCGGGTGTCAGCTTAGCATCTTTCTTTTTGAAAAGCATGGGGCCAAGAAAAGCGAGCCCGAGTGCTACAATAACAAAAATGATAATCACCAGTGTACCTATCCTACTATTTTTCATGATAATCTCCTCTTTTCATTAATTATCTGTCCATCTTCCATCAAGAGGATTCGGTCAAAGATGTCTTCAATCCTGTTGTCATGTGTTGATACTACAACACATCTTTTCTGCTCGACAGCAAGATTTCTTAAAATTTCCATTACCTTTCTCCCGTTTGTGTAATCAAGATTTCCTGTAGGTTCATCAGCAAGTATGATAGGTGAATTTGCTGCAAGTGCTCTTGCTACAGCAACTCTCTGTTTCTGTCCACCACTGAGGTCTCTCGGGAGAAAATGCATCCTCTCAGAAAGTCCTACTACTGTTAACAGATCTTTTGCACGTTGATTAGACACGTTTTTGTTGATACCTTTCAATTTCAAAATCAAAAGGACATTTTCAATGGCTGTGAGGGCAGGGAAAAGGTTGAATCCCTGAAAAATAAACGATATATATTTTTTCCTGATATTAGGCAATGTTGTCTCATCCATTCCCGTGATCTCGTTACCATAAATCTTTATGGAACCATCTGTGGGACGCAGGATACAACCTATCATGGAAAGGAGCGTTGTTTTCCCGCTTCCAGACGGACCTAAGAGCCCGACTACTTCTCCTTCATTTAATTGCAGGGTAACTGATGAAACAGCCTTTACCTCTATGCGACCTTCCGCATAAATCTTTGTTAAATCCTTCGTAACAATTGCTGCATCCATACCCCTACCCTCTGAATAGTATAGCAGGATCTATCTTCTTTATCTTCCTGATTGAGACCAGTGCAGAAGATAGACACATGAGCATCGTAAGTCCCAGTATAAGGACATTGACCCACATGTTCACAACCATAACCATCTCTGTCGCCTCATAGATTTTAACAGACAACAAAGTGATTATGAGACTCATGAAGTAACCCAATAAGGCATTAATGAGAGCCTGTGAAAATATGAGCTTGTAGATATCAAAGTTACTCGCACCCATAGCCTTGAGGGTGCCAAACTCCTTTATGTGTTCGACAGTAGAATTATATATGGTCTGTCCTACAATCAACATTCCAATAAGGAAACTGATAGAAATGGTAAGGAGAAAGGAAAAGCCAACTCCAGTTTCAATGGTCCAGTAAAGACGGGTTTTCATACTGAATGATTCTTTTGAATATACGTCAACCCCTTTCAATCTTTTTTTTAGATTTTTGATTACCTGTTCTACTGAATATTTTGGTGAAACCTTAGCTATCACAAAAACCGTCTTGTCCGGACCTATCCAGTTTGGGTCAAGCTTCTGAGCAAGTCTGTAAGAGGTAAAAATGATCGGTGCTGTGGTAAATGACTTAACGTCCTGTGAGATTCCAACAATCTCTAAACGTTTCCAGAGAACCTCTCTATATTCACCAACTTTTACATCACCAAGCCTCCGTTTTGCAGAGTCATCCACAATGGTAAAATTACCATTTTTAACTGCCCTCGAATCACCTATTTTCATCTTCCATGGGCCTCCAATACCTGTGTCGGGATTATAGCCGACAACCTCAACCTGTTCGGTTCCTCCTTCCTTCTGCTTAATGATTCCCCATGTAACGATTAACTTCTCTGCCCATTGTACACCCTCTGTAGAGAGGACATGGTAATAGAGATATTCGGGAAGTGGCTGAGAAAAATCAAAGTTTTTACAATTCTTTGAGGTTATCCAGATGTCACCCGGTGTATGGTCTATAATGATAGAAGATGTTTCCATTAAGCCGAGATATATTCCCATCTGGGCAAAGATAAGGCTTACTGCAAATACAACACCAAGGAGAGTGATAAAAGATCTGACCTTATCATAACTGATGATCTTAAGAGCAACATAAAACATGGATACATACTATACCAAATAGTAATGGATGTTTACAAAAAAAATGCGGCTTCAAGCCGCATTTTTATCTCATAACTTATGGTTGGTATATATACTATTTCATAAACCTCTTTCTCAAAAGACCGAATCCGACAAGTCCGGCACCAAAAAGAATGAAGGTTGAAGGTTCAGGGATAACAGTATGAAACACTAATTTTATGCCGTCATTATCATAATGACAGTCAGGATCAAAACCCAATCCGAAATTCCCATTACTTATTGCCGTATTTAGATCAGCAATTTGTTCATCGGTAAAATGATGTGTAAAATCCTCAGGAGGATTTATCCATCCAGTTTTTTTAACCCATTTACAACCATTCCACTGCCAATATTCATACTTATACTCATTATCGTCAGTAAAGGTAAATAATAATGGCCCTTGTAATAAAAAATTATCTCCTCCCCCCTGAGCGTCATAACCCGATGTAACTCCTTGAGGCACATTTACTGATAAACCCAGTAGATGGACATACAGGATGTCATTATCTTCAATTGTCCAATCGTTTATATTATCAATGTACAATGTTGCATCTGTAATGGTTTCCCCGGGGTTTAATGTTTGGTTTATTCCCCATTTATAATAGTACCAGTGATCCAAATCATACAAATCTTTTGGATTCGGTTCAAATATATAAGTATTAGCCACTGATATGTTATAAAAAGCTCCAATCAATAAGAGCGATAGAACTAAGATTAAAAAGAAATGATTAATCGTTTTTTCCATATTATCCTCCATATATTTATTATGCAAATCTTATGCCAAAATATAACTATAATATAACTATTTGAAATTAAATAATATTTTTTGTGAATATTTCACAAAAGGGTTACTTGTGTAAAGTTTTCCGACAGTAGGTGTAAAAAAACTTTACAGTAACAGGGTGAATGAACCTTATTTTGACATTCATGATTTATTCGTTTTATAATTGCCAACAACATAAATTTGTTATGTTATATTACTCTTACCCTAACTCTCTCATAATAATTTGATGAGGGATTAATACGCAATTTCTATCTCTTTTTATGAGGAGGGAACAAGATTGGTTATTTTTAAAAAGGTTGAAACTGAAAAAGAATTATCAGACGTATATAAACTTCGTTTTGAAGTTTATTGCAAAGAAAAAAATTATCTATCGTATAAACAATATCCCAATCAATTTGAGACAGATGAGTATGATCCTTACTCTGTAAATTTTATTGCTACAATAGGGTCACAACCTGTGGGGACAGCACGGTTGGTCTTGAATAATCCTATCGGATTCCCTATAGAAAGGCACTACAATTTTGACATTTCACAGATGGGTGCGAAAAGAGAAATGACTACTGAAATATCAAGACTCGTCGTTATGAAAAAGGCAGTCTTGATATCAGGATATCGAAAGACAAAAATTACATGGGGCCTTTTCAGTGCTATGTATCAGGAGGCCAGGAATCGTAGTATCAAACATCTGTGCGCTGCTATGGAAACGAGTCTCTGGAGGCTTTTGAGTAAATGTCATATTCGATTCTCGAAAATTGGATCACCGAAAGAATACTATGGCGGACTCTGTGCACCATTTGTTGCAGACATGAATGACATAGAAAACAACCTCTTCTTGAATAATCTCAATAATTAAAAACTACAGTAGACTTATATTTGGGAATTCAGTATGATAATTGTTATCTAAAATACAATGAGGTGAAAAGAGTTCGATGTTTCCCGGTGCTTTAAATTTACTTACCATTCATATTGAATCTGAAGATGACCCAGAAATACTTGAAGAGGCTTATCGATTGAGATATAGCGTTTACTGTGAGGAAACCCACTTCCTGAACAAAGACGATTATCCCTCGGGTATTGAAAGTGATCAATATGATGTCTTTTCTGAACATGTTGTTTCATTGAATATGCAGGGTGATAACAGAATTACGGCTGGTACCGTGAGACTGGTGAAATATTCTGAGCCGTTAGGATTTCCCACAAATGAACATTATGCTAAGTTATATGAACTTTTATCTCCCCGGAATAAAAACGAAATTGCCGAGATATCACGATTGTGCATATCAAAGGAGTATCGCAGAAGGTTAGCGCCAAAGGATGGCTTGTATGGTATAGAGAGTTATCTGGAGGAACAAAAGGATGAGCGAAGGAGATATCCGGTAATCTTACTTCACCTTTTTAAAAAAATGTATGTAACCAGCAACAAATATGGAATTAAATATTGGATAGCAAGTATGGAGGAAACCTTATTTCGTGTCCTCGATATGTATGCTATTACATTCGAGCATTTAGGGGAAGATACTATTGAATATTATGGGAAGGTGAGACTTTTTATTGCTGAGGTAAATAAAATAGAAGAAAGGATGTCAGTAAAGAGACCAGATCTCTGGCCCTTTTTTAAGTTATAGATTTATCATGCGAGAAAATAGAGATGCTCTCTACCCTAACCTTTAAGTTCTATAAGACGCTCTTACGCAGATATGTAGAGAAAGCCAATACCCCTTCTGAACATAAAAAGCAGGAAGAATCAGTAATAAAAGTATTCAAGTATGCATCAAAAACAGTCCCTGCATATATAAAATTCCTGAAAGACAAGAATATAAACCCCGATGCGATAAACTCGATAGAAGACTTTAAGAGTCACGTCCCGCTCATTGATAAGCATGACACCTTTATAAAATATGAAAATAATATAAAGGATTTATGCGTTGACGGGAAATTGGGAGATATTGTTTCCATATTAACAAGTTCAGGCCATTCTGGCAGATTTTCTTATGGTGTTATATCGAAAAAAGAGGACCGGAGCGTGAAAACACTCGTAGACCTCTATATAGATTATTATTTCGATATCGAAAAACAGAAGACTTTTCTGATTAATTGTCTTCCGATGGGTGTCAAGGTCCCGAGCGGTCTTATGGTAGTGGCTGATGTAAGCGTTCGTCCTGATATGGCTCTTGCATTGATAAAATCATTTGGCCCCAGGTTTGATCAAATCATCGTCGTTGGAGAAAACACCTTCGTTAAGTTCATGTTAGACCTCGGAAAAGAGAGAGGATTTGATTGGACTACCTATAATATCAAGTTTATTTTAGGTGAAGAAACGTTTCCCGAAGGATTGAGAACATATTTAGCTACTCTTTTAGGAAAGGATCTGGACAAGACACATAAAGTAATCATAGGCTCATCAATGGGCATTTCCGAAATAGGACTGAGTGTGTTTCAGGAATCAGATAGTGCAATCAAGATAAGACGCGCATTGGATAAAAACCATGAACTGAGAAAGAAATACTTTGGTGATATCAGATTCACTCCAATGCTTTTTCATTATCTACCCATACGATTATATATTGAGGCATTAAAAATAGATACAGAGGACCCTTTACCAGAGCTGGTCATCACTCCATTAAGTATGGATAGAAGATTGCCCTTGATACGATACAATACCCACGATAGGGGCATGCTTTTTAGTCCCGGGGACGACTTACTGGTAAATACAGAAAGACCAAAACTTCCAATGGTTGCAATCTTCGGAAGGGGAAAAGGAATAAAAACAGGCGAGAGAACTATATTAATCGAAGAAATCAAAGAGGTGCTCTATAGTGATTTGGCAGTAGCATCGCACATTACCGGAAACTTTCTGCTTTCCCAAAATGAGCAGGGTAGTAAGCCGGTCAAAATGCGTATACAGTTGAGAAAAGGCATTTCAAAGCCTGAGATAAAGGATAAGATTACAGAGATATTTAATAAAGATTACAGCGATGTGATAGAAATTGAGCTAATAGATTTTGAGAATATGCCCTTAGATTTTGAAAGAAAGTTGCCGTATATTTTAAATTAGCGTATAGCGATTAGCGTGTAGCGTATATTAGCAACAGCGTATACTAATACCTTTGAAAAATAAAAAAAGAGGGTGATAAAATTCACCCTCTTTTTTTATTAACCTATGTTGAATTGTCTTTGCTACTTCCTTCTGAATCTCCTGTGGCCTGCTATGCCAATACCAATCAACCCAACACCCATAAGTAAGATTGTCCCTGGCTCTGGTATCAAATCTGCTTGAACATTACCAACACCTTGAACAGTCCACTGAGGATGTCCATATGCAGGGAATGATGCAAAGTCAAGTCTTATGTCTGAGCCCAGTTCTAATGTATTGGTATCAAAATAAGGTGCCCAAAGCCCTCCTGTAACATCAAATAAAACATTACCGGCACCTGCGCTTGCTACAAAACTAAAGAAGTTTTCGAGAGTATAAGTAGCTCCTGTATCAGCATCAACTCTCATTACAGGTGTTAAATCCAACATGAGAACCCCATCTGTAGCAGTCAAAAAACCGTCTCCAACTGCACCCCCACTCTGGTTCCAACGGCCACCTTGCGGGACAGGTCCTGGTCCTAGTGGATTGGTAGCATCATAGTTTTTCGCAAAATCAGCGTAAAGTGCAGCATGTCCACCTTCCTGTAAAATTCTTGCAAAAGCGAGTGTACCGCCGATGTAGATATCATCGAATCCAAAGAACAACCCAGTTACTTCATATGGAGCGGTTGCACGGTCATAAATTGTAGGACCCCCTGCAGTGGGATAGATTGTATTAACCCTAAATGGTCCATAGCTATCTTCTGTTCCATCTGGAGCAACTACAACCCCGTTAGGGATATTTTGACTAGTGGTTCCATAGTATGGATTGACGTTAGGTAGAGGATTATTAGGTGTCCAAACTGCTCCGTTAAAATTATAGAGTGTACCCCAGTCCCATAGTCCGTCTAAGGACATTGAGACAGGAACCGCTGATGAATTGCCAGGAGCTATAAACAATCCTAAAA
>VGWY01000096.1 GCA_016873575.1 Nitrospira sp.
CTTTTGGTAAAGTCGATTTTGTGAAATATATCACTTCAACACCCATTATGAGAGCTTATCAGCTAAAATATAAAAACCGGACATTTCTAAATTGGTAACAATAGGACATTTCTAAATTGGCGTAACAGGGTCAGATTTACCCCTTGACTTTTGAAAAGGGGCTTATGTAATATAACACCGATTTTTTCCCGAGGAGGTTATCATGGTAGAAGAAAAACTTTTAATGGATATTATTGTGAGTCCTGAAGTAGTCCCGCATGTTGTGAGCTATGCACTTCTTGCATCACTCATCTTAATCGGTACAGCACTTGCTGTAAAATCATCTCTACGACTGGTTCCAGTGGGTGTTCAAAATGTTATGGAGACTTTCGTAGAGGCAATCTTAAAATTAGTAGAGGACAATATAGGCCACCACTGGGGGAAACAGCTCTTTCCGTTCATATGTACAATATTTGTCTTTATCCTCCTCTGCAATTTTATGGGTCTGATACCAGGATTTGCTTGCCCGACAGCTAATATAAACACAAATGCGGCTATGGCAGTGCCTGTCTTTTTATTGACACATTATTATGGGGTAAGGGCCCATGGTGTTAAATACCTTTACCACTTTCTTGGCCCTATGCGGTCTATAGCAGCACTACCACTTATGATTCTGATGTTCTTCACTGAGTTTATTGGACACCTTGCAAGACCCCTCACCCTTACAGTCCGGTTGTTTGGTAATATGACAGCAAAACACATAATACTGTTTGTTCTTGCAATTATTTCCCCCTGGGTTGTCCCGACAGCAATCTTAGCACTGGGTGTCCTTGTCAGTATTGTGCAGGCATTTGTCTTTACGCTTTTGGCTACGCTTTATCTTGCTGGTGCTGTTGAAGAGGCACATTAATTTAAAAAATTTATGTATGGAAAGGAGGTCGAGAATTATGAAGAAGACGATAGTTGCGATTCTACTTATGCTCACCCTATTATGGGTATTAGCACCTGTATGCTTTGCTGAGGAGGCTGCTGCCGCTGCAACCGGAAAATCATCAAATGTCCTTTATTATGCAATGGCTGCACTCGGCTGCGGTGTTGGAATAGGACTTGGTGCTATCGGCTCAGGCATTGGTCAGGGTATTGCAACGAGTAAGGCTTGCGAAGGTATAGCAAGAAATCCAGGCACAACAGGTAAGATCACAACGACCCTTATTATCGGTCTTGCGATGATTGAGTCTCTTACCATTTACGCACTCGTTGTCGTTCTCATTATCCTCTTCGTGAACCCGTTCGGAAAACTCCTTCAGTAATTTTTTATGTAAAAAAAGGGCAGGTTTAACCTGCCCTTTTTTTATTTTCTGAAGTTCCCCAAACAGAACAATGAATAATAATATAAATAATCTTGACCAGAGGGTAATTACTGTTTAAGCTAAAGACCGAGGGATTACCAATGAGTACTCTGATTTACGGACGGTTAAAACAAGCAGCTCTTGCATCAGCAGAAAACCTGGGCATTCCATCCTTTTATTATGATAACAAAACCGAATTAGCGGCATCCAGAGAATCATTAAAAACCAATATGCTTTTAAAAAAATGTATGTCTTATATGGATGAGACATCAATGTATTCCGGGCACGGTATATCTCATGCAGAGGCAGTGGCGGTTGATGCAGGAGTAGTTATCCAGATAGAAGGCAGGATCCAGAATGTGGATTTCGAGTTGCTGAAAGATCTCGTTGTTTATGTGCAAATAGCAGCACTTTTTCATGACATAAAACGAAAAGAAAAAAACCATACCATTGCTGGAAGTGATGAAGCAAGAAGGATTCTCAAAGGTTTTCAGATAGAAGAAAGATATAAAAGATATATTGCAGATGCTATCAGAAATCATGAGGCATTCAAGAAGGTTCTTGAATCAGAAGATGAGATCGGTAAACTCATCAGCGACTCGTTATATGATGCGGATAAGTTCAGGTGGGGGCCTGATAACTTTATAACTACACTCTGGCTGATACTGGATTCTGCTGATGTGCCATTCGAGACATTCTGCGAAAACTTTCATAAAAACATACATTACATAGAACGTATCAAGACTACATTCAGAACAGAAACCGGTAGAAAGTACGGCCCGGAATTCATTGACATGGGTATTATGATAGGGCAGGCAATTTATAAGGAGATGTTGAATATAGTACATTTACAATAAATTGGAAATACAATCACATAACAGAAAGATTCCCTATATTCTCATAACCGTATTTTGGCTCATTACCATGACCATGCTTCTTGTGAGGCACTACGTGCCTCACGGTATAAGCCTTACCTTTTCCAAGGCTACCATACCGAAAGAACTTTACGAAGAACACTGGATGGGCGTCTATTTTAATGGGGAGAAGATTGGATATGCATACAGAAAGATAACAGAATCAAATGATGGATACAGGGTTTATGAAATACTCAAGGCAAGGCTCAGGATGCTGGGAGTAGAAAAGGATATGCATACCACTATGGATGCTCATATTGACGACCAGTTCAGGCTTTTATCGTTTCTCTTTAGCTTACGGTCCGATATAAACACAGGGATTGAAGGAAAGGTAGAGGGGAAAAAACTTCATGTATCAATAAATGCAGGTGGATTAACATCAACACAGACAATTTTGCTGAAAGAGCCTCCACATATAAATCTTTCTATTGTGCAGAATATCCTGAGGAATGGACTGAAATCAGGTGATAAGGTAAGCATTCCTGTTATTGACCCTGCTACCTTAGGCCAGGGCAATATGGAATTAGAGGTCATGGGCAAGGATTCCATCATGTCCATGGGTAAAATGCAGGACGCATATAAAATAAAGGGTGTCTTTAAAGGGATTGAAACATTCACATGGATTACAGAAAAGGGCGATGTGCTTCGCGAAGAAAGTCCCATGGGATTTACACTCGTTAAGGAGACGAAAGAGAGTGCAACTCAGCCAAACAAACCTTCCGTAGACTTGATAGCACAGGTTGCCATACCTTTTTATATGAGATTGCCTGCTGATACGAGGTATCTCAAAATAAGGCTTTCCGGTGTTGATTTAAAAGGACTTGAGCTTGATGGCGGAAGACAGACCCTCAAAGGGGATATACTCGAGATAAAGAAAGAGACTTTGAATTCGAAATTCAAAAATAATCCCCCCGAATCCCCCCACACCCCCATTTGGAAAAGGGATAATCCCCCCTTCCCCCCTTTAGTAAAGGGGGGTGAGGGGGGATTATTTATTAAAGGGGGATTAGAGGGGGATTATAAAGGGGGGCAGGGAGGATTAGATGAATATCTGAAAGAGACGATGTTTATTCAATCAAAAGATCCGGCAATCGTTTCATTGACAAAAGACATCATCAGGGATGAAAAAGACAAGCTGAAGAGGACAAGGCTTATCTATGAGTGGGTCTACAAAAATATAAAAAAAGTTCCTATAATAAGTCTGCCAATGGCTACTGAGGTGCTGAGGACAAGACAGGGTGATTGCAATGAACACACAACACTCTTCACTGCCCTTGCACGTGCAGCAGGGATTCCATCAAGGATAGCCATAGGACTTACATACAAGGATGGCTTTTTATATTATCATGCATGGCCTGAGGTCTATCTCAACGAATGGGTTGCAATTGACCCGACATTAGGACAGCTTCCTGCTGATGCATCCCATATCAGGCTCCTTACCGGGGATATAGATAAACAACTGCAGATTCTTGCTATAATTGGAAAGCTCAAAATAGAGGGAATAGAATACCAATAATATACTGCATCACTGTCATTCTGAGTCCGCCAAGGGGGGCGAAGAATCTCGAAAGTCGGGATTGCTTCGTCGGTCGTAACGACCTCGCAATGACAATGCAAGAATGAATGTGACATGATGTAGAGTGAACAAAGGAGTCAAAAAGTGGCAGAGAGAATAGGCGTTTTTGTATGTGAATGTGGCCCGAATATAAAAGAGGCTATAGATCTCGATACAGTAGTGACGTTTGCTCAGGGGCTGAAAAATGTAGTTATGGTTAAGTCTTTCAATCTCCTCTGTTCAGAAGCAGGCAAAAAACTTATCGAAGAGAACATCACGAAAAATAACTTAACGAGGGTAGTGATTGCAGCTTGTTCTCCCAGAGAACACGAACATACCTTTAAAAAAGTCTTGAGTAATGCAGGATTGAATCCATATCTTCTACAGCTTGTCAATATCAGAGAACAATGTGCATGGGTTATTAAAAACAAAACCCTTGCTACTGAAAAGGCAAAGGCAATGATTCAGGCAGCAGTGGAAAGGGTTATACATCACGAACCATTAGAGAGTAAAGATTTAGAATGCCAGATGGATGCCCTCGTGGTTGGTGCAGGGATTGCCGGAATAAGTGCTGCTCTTACCCTTGCACAAAAGAACAGGAAGGTCTATCTTGTTGAGAAATCACCGGTTATAGGTGGCAAGGTTGCGCTATATGAAAAGGTGTTTCCAACCCTGGAATGTGCTTCTTGTGTGCTCGATCCAGTTTTAGACAAGGTCTTACACAACGAGCAGATAGAGCTCCTTACCTTGAGCGAAATTCAGGAAGTGCTTGGATTTTTTGGCAATTTTATCGTAAAGGTCAAGAAGAATGCCCGATGTGTAGATACTAAGACCTGCATTGGCTGTGGGGCATGTTTTGAGGTCTGCCCGGCGAAGGTAAAGAACGAATATAATGAGGGGCTTGATGAGCGCAGGGCTATATATATTCCTTATGCTGGCGCCCTCCCGAATGTGGCAGTTATAGATAGGGAGCATTGTCTGCATTTTCAGACAGAAGGGTGTAATGCCTGCCAGAATACCTGTCCATTTAGTTCTATCAATTATGAAGAAAATGATGAGGTACAAGAATTAAGAGTTGGTGCTATAGTGTTAGCCACAGGGTTTGATGTATTTGACCCAAAAAGGGCACCCCGGTATGGATATGGAAAGATTGATAATGTTTATACCAGCCTTGAATTTGAACGATTATTAAATTCAAACGGCCCAACAGGCGGAAAGATATTACTAAAAAATGGGCAGCCTCCGAAAAAGATTGCACTCATTCATTGCGTAGGTTCCAGGACAAGGGAATATAACGAATATTGTTCGGGAATATGCTGTATGTATTCTTTAAAATTCGCCCATATGGTCAATGAGCAATTGCCTGATAGTTCAATCTCAGAGTTTTACTCAGATTTCTGCCTGCCGGGTAAAGAATCGCAAGGATTCTTCAATAATCTTTTGGATAAAAATGGTATAGAATTTGTTCGTGTAAAGGATCTTGATTCAATAAAATTCAGTGAAAAGAAAGGTAAGATTCTTATCCAATACAAGACAATAAATCCCCCCTCCTCTACTTTACTAAAGGGGGGTAAAAGGGGATTACAAGATAAAAATATTCCTGAAACATTAAAGAGTGATCCTTTTGATATGGTTGTTCTCTCTGTGGCTATTGAGGCAGCAAAAGATGCACAGGATTTGGCAAGGATTTTTGATATCCCGCAAGGGAAAGACGGGTTCTTTACTGAGGAACATACGGAGTTATCTCCTGCCTCAACTATCAAAGAAGGGATATTCATTGCTGGCTGTGCACAAGGCCCAAAGGATGTTCAAAGTACCGTAACACAAGGCCAGGCAGCAGCAGGCAATATCCTTTCTCGGCTTATTCATGGAGAGAAGTTGGTGCTGGAGGCGATTACTGCTACTGTTGATGAAGACCTCTGTTCAGGGTGTAAGATATGCATTGGTCTGTGTCCTTATAAGGCAATAACCTATAATTCCCCCGAATCCCCCCATACCCCCCTTTGGAAAAGGGGGGCTGAGGGGGATTTTGAGGGGGACAAGGGGGGATTTTCTGATAAAAAGGAAAACCTCGCTACCATTAATGAGGTTCTCTGTAGAGGTTGTGGTATTTGTGCGGCTGCATGTCCAAGTGGAGCGATTAAGGCAAAACATTTTACTGATAAGCAGATATTTGCAGAGATAGAGGGTCTGTTGAACACGAATTATGCAAAAACTTCCAAAATGTCATTGCGAGGAACGGGGTGACGAAACAATCCCATCACTCTGAGATTGCTTCACCTTCGGTTCGCAATGACAAAGAGGGATGTTTTCGAAAAGGCAATAAGGCAATAATGAGTAGTTTTGAGCCAAAGATTATCGGTTTTCTTTGTAACTGGTGTTCGTATGAAGGTGCGGATTCTTGCGGCAGGGCACGTAAGGAGTATCCCTCAAACTTCGTTGTTATTCGCGTAATGTGCAGCGGAAGGATTGACCCACAGTTTATCCTTGAGGCATTTAAAGATGGGGCTGATGGGGTAATGATTTTAGGGTGTCATCCTGGAGACTGCCACTATAAAGAAGGAAATTTTAATGCCCTGAGAAGATACACCCTTTTAAAGAAAATGCTGAAACAATTTGGAATAGAAGAAGACAGGGTAAAGTTAGACTGGGTCTCAGCGAGTGAGGGAGATAAGTTTGTAAGGGTTGTTTCGGAGATGGTTGAGAAAGTCAGAGTGATGGGTCCTTTGATGTTAATTCAAAAAAAACAATTAAAAAACCACAGAGAGCACAGAGGTAATCTTTAAAATGAAGACTCTTAAAATGCTTTTCTCTGTGTTCTCGGTGTCCCTGTGGTTCGTTGTTTTTTTTAGGAGATAAGATGAGTAAGCCGAAGATTGCGTTATACTGGTGTGCCAGTTGTGGTGGATGTGAGGAGTCAGTTGTCGATTTAGCCGAGGATATTTTACAGGTTGCTGAAGCAGTAGACATCGTCTTCTGGCCGGTGGCCCTGGATTTTAAATATGAGGATATTGAAAAGATGGCTGATGGAGAAATCACAGCAACCTTGATCAATGGAGCAATTCGTCTTGACAATCAGGAGCATGCAGCAAAATTATTAAGGAAAAAATCACGGTTGATTATTGCCCATGGAAGTTGTGCCCATCTTGGTGGGGTTGTCGGTCTTGCCAATTTTTATGAAAGGAGAGATATCCTCAATAGGGCATATAAAGAGGTTCCCACGGTAAAAAATCCTCAGGGGATATTGCCTGAGATCAAAACAAAGGAATCCGGGAGAGAGTTAAATCTGTCAGGTTTCCACAAGACGGTAAAGACCCTGGATCAGGTTATTGAAGTGGACTATTATCTCCCCGGCTGTCCCCCGACACCTGAGCTTATAAAAAATGCCATATTGGCGATTCTTAATGATGAACTTCCACCGAAGGGGAGTGTTTTAGCAGAAAAGAAGGCACTTTGTAATACATGTTCACGCAGGGAGAGTAAGCCTGATAAAGTCAGGATAAAAGAGTTTAAAAGGCTTTATGAAATACAATGGGATGCGACAAGGTGCTTTCTGGATCAGGGGATTATCTGTTTCGGCCCTGCTACAAGGGGCGGATGTGAAGAAAGGTGTATAAAAGCAAATATGCCCTGTCGGGGTTGCTTTGGACCAACAGACAATGTAAGAGACCAGGGTGCCAAGTTTTTATCTGCACTGGCATCAATAATTGACTCAAAAGATGAGAAGGAATTGGAGAAGATAGCAGATTCAATCCCTGACCCTGCTGGATTGTTTTATCGGTATAGTCTGGCCTCATCAATATTGAGAGGGAAAATAGGGACAGTATGACTAAAAGAATCACCATAGATCCGATAACTCGGTTAGAAGGTCACGGAAAAATCTCTGTTTTCCTTAATGATGAAGGCAATGTAGAACATGCCTATTTACAGGTGCCTGACTTCAGGGGTTTTGAGAAGTTCTGTGAGGGAAGGGCAGTGGAGGAGATGCCAACCCTTACACAAAAGATATGCGGTGTTTGTCCTACCGCACACCATATCGCATCAAGTAAGGCACTGGATAAGCTTTTTAATGCAGACCCCCCGCCTGCTGCAAAGAAGCTCAGGGAGCTTATGCATAACGCCTTTATGTTTGAAGACCACCTCCTCCATTTCTATTTTCTTGGAGGACCTGATTTTATAGTTGGCCCTGATGCACCAAAAGAGAAGAGAAATATCCTCGGTGTAATAGATAAAGTAGGTGTAGAAATTGGCAAAAAGGTTATTGATATAAGGAAGAGGGTACGAGGCCTGAATACCATGATAAGCGGAAGCCCTCTTTATCCTGTTTGTGGACTTCCTGGTGGGATTTCAAAGGCATTGACAGAGGAAGACAGGGCTCATATCAAGGTTATAACAAAAGATGCTGTAGAGTTTGCCCGGTTTACACTAAAGGTATTTGATAATATTGTTCTCAAGAATAGAGAATATATTGGTTTAATAAAGGGCGATATTTTTTATCACAGGACTTATTATATGGGTTTGGTAGATGAGAACAATAGGGTGAACTTTTATGATGGAAAGGTCAGGGTGGTTACACCGGATGGGAATGAGTTTAAAAAATTTGGTGCAAAGGACTATCAAAAATATCTCCAGGAACAAGTCGTACCATGGAGTTATCTGAAGATACTTTATTTAAAAGATATCGGATGGAAGGGATTTGTTGACGGTATAGATAATGGAGTTTATAGAGTAGGTCCCCTTGCCCGCTTAAATGCCTCAGAGGGGATGGCTACCCCACTTGCACAGGCTGAATACGAAAAGATGTTCAGTTTATTAGGGAGCAAACCGGCTCATAATACATTAGCCTATCACTGGGCAAGGCTTATCGAGGTATTATATGCAGCAGAAAGAATGAACGAACTTGCTCATGACCCGGTGCTTACCGACCAAAAAGTAAGAAGTATCCCTGAGAAGATGAAAAAGGATGGCATAGGGGTCTGTGAAGCTCCAAGGGGCACACTGTTCCATCACTATACAACAGATGATAAGGGCATAGTAAAAAAGGTCAATCTGTTAGTCGCTACACAGAATAATGCTGCAGCTCTCTGTATGTCAATTGAAAAGGCTGCACGTGCAGTTATAAAAGATGGCAGTGTATCTGATGGGAAGCTCAATATGATAGAAATGGCATTCCGTGCATATGACCCCTGCCTTGCATGTGCTACCCATTGTATTTCTGGTAAATTCCCCACAATTGTGAACATCAATGTATAGTAAAAATGATAGTATAAATTGATGTTAAAAGAGATAAAAATAGAGTATAATTAGCCTCACAAAGGTATTTTATGAACCATGGAGAACACATAAGAAGTGGTTCATTATTAATACCTAAAGGAGGGGATGTATGGCGGTAGAAGTCTTAGATACGCTTGGTCTTAAGTGTCCCCAACCAGTCCTCAAGATAGCAGTAAGGGCTGCGGACATGAAACATGGCGACATCCTTGAGGTATTAGGTGATTGCCCAACATTTGAAAGGGATATTCGTGTCTGGTGTGAACGACTTGGAAAGGTCTTACTTTCCGTGCAGGACGAAGGAGGAAGTAAGAAAAAGATTCAGATACAATTTTGATCCATAATTACGAAAGGCATTATGAAAACCTTTATTTGGGGTATAAAATGGGTTCTTCAGGGAATTGTGTGGATACATACCCCACTTTTTTAAAGGGGGGTGAGGGGGGATTACTAAAACAATGCTGTTTTACAATACCAGG
>VGWY01000097.1 GCA_016873575.1 Nitrospira sp.
CGACTCCACAGAAAAATTTGTGCTGATTGGTGTAAAATCTCATACAAGGCCTCCTTTTGGAAATATTTTTTGGGTCCTGAATCTTACCCCAAATGGGTATAATTCAAGGGGGCCTTAATGAGTATCAAGTCGGTGCACCGGATGCACAAGCGCCCCGGTGACCTTTAGCCGTTACGGCTAAAATAAAAGGCATTAAAAGATGAGAGACGAAATGGCTGGATTCTATAACGATGACGGAAGCAAAATAAATCCGGAATTGGTGCCAAAGCCAAGCTTGTGCGTAACATGTAAAAAAGATGACGCAGGAGAGAAGGAAGAAATCCTTTGTATTCTGACTCGAAATGATCAAAGAGACGAAAAGAATTTTGAATGTGACGCATATGAATCAAAATTTAATGGATAACTGATAACGGATATAACGATATGGATACGGATGACCTCACACATATGGCTTATGAGTGCATTCAATACGGAAACGATGTGGTCGATTTTCTCAAGGCAGAACTCGGCGCTATATGCAGGGAATTCAAAACAGAAGACGAGTATCTAAAAGCAATCCTGAACCGAGTGAAAGAAATTGATGAAGACCCTGAAGACTATTTGGATGCCTGGAATCTTATTGAGCAGATTGATGTAAAAGATTTTAAACGGAAAATTAAAAAACTTGAAAAGCATATAGAAAAGACGATAAAGACACCTATAGAGAAACGCGGTGCCACAAGCTGGTAAGAAAATCGTGAGAAAAGCCATAACGAATCACTTCATGGGATCAGCGGGAAACTGCCCTGCCTCCCCATGAGTTTAGGCGTTATGCGTATTTCTTCCGCAAATCCTCATCACTCCATGCTTCTTGAAATCACATAGTTGTAGGTGTTATCGATAACCTTCATCTTTGTTGTTCGAATAGAAAACTTATTATACTTTGAATATTTCGTTTACAAGGTTTTTTTCTCCCGCTCATCCAATCCGTCAACTGCTCAGGGTCTCTTCCCATCAATTCCCCTAATCGTTTGCAAGAGAGCCCTTTCACCTGCTTGAAATATTCCAGCTTTCCTACCGGATCCTCTGGATACTCAAAATGCACATAACCCAGAAACTCTATTATCTTTGGGATGTGCCTTAACTCTGGGTCAGTTTCAGACATGTCAAAACATACAGCAATGAATATTGTCTATTTTTCCGATGCGGACTTCAGGTCATTCAGGAAAGTTCTTGTAAGGTCCTGCATCCTCTGTTTAGGCATGAGAAAGCCGGAATTCCTGACAAGGAATCCGGTCAATGTCTCTTTGCTTGTGACAAGAACACCGCTTTCAGTGTTTTGAAAGGTAAAGAGATGTTTCGCTGAGAGCCCTTTTTTCTTTGCAAACCAAACAATACGTTTATACGGTACCACTATCCTGACCTTTATCTTTACATTGATTGGGAATAAAAAAGGGCGGAAATTGCATATAAGTTCGCTTCCCGGAGAAATACACATGTCGTCACAATACACATTATCCATAACCGTATTCCAGTCTCTCCATCTGGTGAGGTTAGTGAAGGTATCCCAGACCTTCTCCGGATTTGCATTAATAAATATGTCCTCTTCGATTACCATTCTTTATTGAAAACTAAATAAAATTTATTTTTTCTTAATTATAAAAGGTTATCCTTTTTTATGGAAGCCTGCAATTTCTTAAGACAACAATGTAACCAGAAAGTGTGTAAAACAATTGATATAGGAATTCGTTAGCATTACAATATTGCTAACCTATTTAATCTAAAGAATTTCTCGAAGCTTTGCTTGGGGTTTCCTCCTCTCCCTTCCCAATTGATGGGGGAGGGTTAGGGTGGAGGTGATTTTATGCTTAATTTCACCCTCCCCTTGAGCCCCTCCCATCAAGGGAGGGGCGAGAGTAGATACCTCACAGCTTGCTGCTGGATAGTTCATTTTATAAATTCTTTTTAAGATTTTTGGAGAAGCATGGAAAAGATTAAAATTGGAATAAGTTCCTGTCTCTTAGGGGAGAAGGTCCGTTATGATGGCGGCCACAAATGGGACCGATACATAACAGATACCCTCGGGCAGTTTTTCGAATGGGTGACTGTATGTCCGGAGGTCGAATATGGCCTTCCTGTTCCAAGAGAGGTAATGCATCTCATTGGCACCCCGGATTCCCCCCGTCTTGAAACTGTTCGAACAGGAATTGACCACACCAGAGGGATGTTGGAATGGGTGGCGAAGAAATTTAAAGAGCTTGAAAACGAAAACCTCTGTGGTTTCATCTTCAAGAGCAGATCACCCAGTTCAGGAATAAGTGGGGTAAAAGTCTATACCTCATCAGGCATGCCAGGCAAAAAAGGAGCTGGTATTTTTGGAGGAGCCTTTACACGCTATTTTCCCATTATCCCTGTCATAGATGATGGGAAACTTCATGATCCGAGCTTGAGAGAGAACTTTATCGAGAGGGTCTTTGTTTATAGACGATGGAAGGAATTCTTAAAAAAAGGTGGATCTGTTCGGGATTTAATATCCTTTCACACAGAACATAAGCTGATTATCCTCTCTCACAGTCCAAAACATTTCAGTGCTCTTGGTCAACTAATTGCCGCTGCAAAAAAATATAAATTAGATGACCTCCTTTCAGAATATATACGTCTATTGATGGAAGGCCTCGGTCTGATTGCTACCTTGAAAAAAAATACAAATGTTCTGTTGCATATCATGGGTTATTTTAAAAAGCACCTATCGTCCGATGATAAACAGGAATTGCTTGAAGTGATCGAGCTTTATCACAAAGGATATGTCCCTCTCATTATTCCCATAACCCTCATCAAACATTATGTCCGTACATTCGATACTATCTATTTAAAGAGACAATATTATTTAAATCCACATCCAATAGAACTGATGCTGAGAAACCATGTATAAATTAGGAAAATGAACATGTGTGTCAGATGAATTCCCTTCATACTACTAAAAATGTTAGAGTAAAATAATATCATTTTGTACAACATCCCTGTTACAAGGAGTACCGAGAATATACCATGAAGCATAAATGGCTAAAGGCTTTGATACTGTTTTCAATCATTCTCTCTCTCATCGGGATATGTCTTCAGGCGAACATTAATGCTGAGATTCCAAAGGTATTTCAGGTACATGAAGGGAAAGTTATCCACCATGAACAACTGATCAAAGACCTGAAGAAAACAAACCTTGTTTTTGTGGGTGAAATCCATGACAGGGAATCTCATCACCAATTACAGCTCGATGTCATCAAGGCATTACACACCTTAAACATTCCTATTGCTATTGGATTTGAGATGTTTAAAGCCGAAAGCCAGCAAAATCTTGACAAGTGGGTAGCAGGCTTGCTCCCATTAGAGAATTTCATAGATGTGTATTATAAAAATTGGAGATTACCATGGCCACTGTATAAAGACATTCTGCTTTATGCAAGGGATAATAAAATCCCTGTCATAGGACTGAACTTACCTCCAGAAATTTCAAAAAAGGTAGCCAGCTCAGGATTTTCCTCGCTCACAAAGGAAGAACTCGGGAAATTGCCTACAGAGACTGGTTGTGCTGTGGATGAGAAATACATGAGGTTCATACGAAGGGCATATTCAATGCATGGGCACGGGAACAAACAATTTCTCCATTTTTGTGAAGCTCAACTCCTCTGGGACCAGGTAATGGCAAGAAATCTTGCTGCATTTCTGAAAAAGAACCCGGATAAAATTATTGTTGTCATAACAGGCAATGGACATGCATGGAAAAGGGGAATCCCTGAACAGATACGAGCTCTTTCAGGGGAAATCCGTTATAAGGTGATACTTCCAGAGATACCCGGTTACATCGACCCACAAAATATCACCATTGAAGACGCCGATTATATTTTGTCAGGTTGAAGATAGAGAAGGGCTAAGGGTTAAGTTGACAAAGGTCATTATTGTTTTTATTATAATTATATAGATACGGCAAACGGTTACCGTTGAATAGCGTCTCATGTCATGGGTTGTTACAATGATATGGACGCTTTTTTTACCTGAAAATATATTAAGACTTTGAGGTAACGAGCATGTGCAGACTTGCTGCAATAACATCCAATATATACTTCTCTCCGATGGAAAATATCCTTGCCCTTGAAACGATGAAGGAAGGTCATGATGGTTCTGGACTTGGGCTTACACTGAAAGACCTTGGTGGTAACTTTGCGGAATTAAAAGGGTATCCTATTCTTTCAGGGATCTGTTCCAAAAAGGGAGCCAAAACACTTGACGACTTCATGGACAAGGCAGGTTTTAAACTGAAAGAGATATGGGCACCAAAGATAAAACCTGTGAAGGGCATAACACAACGTGATCATTACTTTGCAAGGGTTTATGACTATCCTACATCGTATAAGAATAAACCTATGCGGGAAAAGGAAGACCTCCTGATGAATATTCGGCTAACCCTGAGAAAAATGGGTGAGCCCGATGAGTCAATATTTGCTTTTTCATTCTATCCTGATGTTATAACCCTGAAAGAGGTTGGAGACCCGCTTCAGTTAGCTGAATTTTTTGGTCTTGACAGGGAAAATATAAAGGCAAAGATCATACTTGCACAAGGTAGACAAAACACAAACTATGCAATCTATCTGTATGCATGCCATCCTTTTTTCATTCAGGGATACTGCTCTATGACCAATGGAGAAAATACAGCATTTGTCCCTATTCGAGAATTTTTAATGAGCAGGGGGTTCCCTGGGTATATTGGCTATAACAGCGACAGTGAGGTATTTACACATATCCTTCATTACACGGTACGTCAACTGGGTTTCCCATTGACGTACTACAAAGATGTTATCACCCCTCTGAAGGAATCAGAGATCGAACAAAGAGAAGATAGAGAGGCGTTGAAGTTAATCAAACAGTCATTAAGACCCCTGTGTATAGATGGACCGAATGTAGTCATTGGATTTACACCTGACGGGAGTTGTTTTATGGTTCATGATGCAAAAAAACTGAGACCCGGTGTTGTTGGCGGAGTAAAGGGCAAATTTGCATTGATGTCTGAGGAATGTGGACTTGACAGTGCTATCCCCAAAAGGGACAAATCAAAGGATATATTCCCTATGAAATATGACACGGTAATCGTTAAACCTCATGCAGAGGAGGTGAAGGTATGGAACCAGCTTCAAAATTAGACCATAATCATCAACTCTCATTAAAAGAGTTGCCATATATAGTCCGCTGGAAGGATCACAGGTGCACGCGCTGCGGCAGATGCACCGCTGTCTGTCCTGTTAAGGCAATCGAGGCTTCAGTGAAGGTTAAGAGGGTTGTTTATTCAGAAGGGCCTGTGCCAACACCAATAGCAGGGAGGAAGATTGTCCATGTTGTTGAACAGGTTACTGATATCGAAAGGTATTGCACAGGGTGCGGAACCTGCACACTCGTATGTCCGAATGATGCCATAGAGCCCGAATATAATCTCCAGAACAAATTTATGCATTACAAAAATAGGGGAGGAGAAGGGTATAAACGGGGTGGAAGGAGAAATGATCCGTCCATATCAACCCTTGACAGACTGAAATTCACAAGGATTTCAATGCTCACAGACCCTGCCTTAGATGCAGGGAGGCATGAGTTTAGAGTCAGGACACTCCTCGGAAGGATTTTACCCTCAGACGAATTACCATTAAAGAAAATGAACGGTAAGCTTGTGGTTGACAAAGAGAGCGATAAATTCATCCCCCCTGTCCGGGAGATCTTCCCAATAATGATTGGAAGCATGTCAGTAGGTGCACTTTCACCTCCTATGTGGGAAGGGCTTGCAATGGGTGTTGCATACCTCAATGAAGTGGAAGGACTTCCGGTCGTCATGTGTACCGGTGAGGGCGGTGTGCCCCCGAGGCTTTTGAAATCAAGGTTCTTAAAATACATTATCATACAAATTGCCTCTGGATATTTTGGATGGGATGAGATTATCCACGCAATACCACATATGGTTGAAGACCCTGCTGCTATCGAGATTAAGTATGGACAGGGTGCAAAGCCTGGCGATGGTGGTTTGTTGATGGCACAGAAGGTTCTGAAGCTGATAGCCAGTATTCGAGGTGTCCCGCAGTTTGTAGACCTCGCATCACCTCCCACACATCAGACGAAGTACTCTATTGAAGAGGCAGTGGCAAAGATGATCCAGTCCATGTCCATGACATGGGGCTTCAGGGTACCTGTGTATCCAAAGATTTCTGGCACAAAGACAGCACGTGCAGTCCTGAATAACCTCGCAAGGAATCCTTATGCAGCAGCACTTTCTATTGATGGTGAGGATGGTGGCACAGGCGCTGCTTACAATGTTTCCATAGATAAAATGGGGCACCCTATAGCTTCAAATCTTAGGGAATGTTATCTCGACCTTGTAAGGCAGGGAAAACAGAATGAACTGCCTCTCATCGCAGCAGGCGGGGTCGGTAAAAAAGGCAATCTGGCAGCAAATGCTGCAGCACTCATCATGCTTGGTGCATCAGCAGTTTCTATCGGAAAATATACGCTGCAGGCAACAGCAAACTGTCTTGGTGATGAATACAATCGTTGTAACATCTGTAATACAGGCAAATGTCCGAGGGGGATAACGACACAGGACCCAAAACTCTACAGGAGGCTTGATTCCGATAAGGTAGCTGAACGTGTTGTTGAAGTATTCAAGGCTGCCAATGTTGAGTTAAAAAAGATCTTCGCACCCATGGGCAGGAGCACAGAACTACCCATTGGCATGTCTGATGGATTGAGCATAGATGACAAGGCAATGGCAGACAGGCTGGAGATTAGCTATGCGTGCTAAAAAAAATCCCCCCTTACCCCCCTTTAATAAAGGGGGGCATGGGGGGATTACCGACCCCGGGACTAAAGTAGTCACCATAAACGGCATTGTTAATGGTAAAAGGGTACCATCGCGTATCCTCGAAGAGCAGATTCAACAGGCAGTCCGAGATGGTGCAAGGGAACTACATATTATAGCTGATGGACAACATGGCATCGGCGGCAGGATCTGGTCAAGGTCTGACTCAGGCGGAAGGGGAGAAGCCGTAAAGATAACTGTTGAGGGGCCTGCTGGGCAGAGACTTGGAAGCATGGGAATGTCCGGCACTGAAATTATTGTAAGGGGGAGTGTTTCTGACGATGTTGGATGGATTAACTGTGGCGCAAAGATAACCGTTTTAGGAGATGTTACAAACGGCGCCTTTAATGCTGCTGCACAGGGAATTCTCTATGTCCAGGGAAGTGGTGGTGCACGATGCGATACCATGACAAAGCACAACCCAAGATTTGATCCGCCACAATCATGGTATTTCAGGAATGTTGGAGACTCTTTTGCAGAATTCAAGGCAGGAGGGATTGCAGTCGTTTGCGGTGTTAATCCAAGGAATCCCGATAATGTGCTTGGCTATCGTCCATGTGTTGGAATGGTCGGCGGAACAATATACTTCAGGGGGCCAATCCAGGGTTATAGTGAAAGGGATGTGAAACTCCTTGACATTACACCTCAGGATTGGGAATGGCTGAAGACCAGCATGAAACCATTCCTTGAAGCCATTGACAGGACGGCATACTATGAGGAACTTACCCGTTCATCAGATGGGTGGAAGAAATTCATTGCATACACACCCCAGGAAAAGAGGGCTCGAAGATGGTTCAGGATGTCTACCTCTGATTTCAGGAAGGATACATGGGAAAAAGAGGTTGGACAGGGTGGGATATTTGCACCATATATAAACCATGAACAAACAATTTTACCCTATTTAACAACAGGAAAAGACAGACGGAACAAGCCAGTCTGGGCAAATGAAAAATACTTGCCGCCCTGTGCATATAACTGCCCAACGCATATCCCTTCACATAAAAGGGC
Organism: Nitrospira sp.; assembly: GCA_016873575.1. GTDB lineage: Bacteria > Nitrospirota > Thermodesulfovibrionia > Thermodesulfovibrionales > SM23-35 > VGWY01. Next base: position 7,877 of record VGWY01000097.1, read on the forward strand.
ATCACTGATAAGACAGGGCAAACTTCAAGAGGCATTGGAACTGGTTCTCCAATACAGTCCTTTACCTGCTACCGTATGTGGACAAATATGTTCTAACCTCTGTATGCAAAGCTGCACAAGGGGGCAATTAGACAAACCCCTCAGCATAGACAAATTTGGAAGCCTTGCCCTTAATCTGCCTGCACCAAAGAGGGCTGAGCCAACAGGGCATACAATAGCCGTGATAGGTGGAGGTCCATCAGGACTCAGTGCTGCATGGCAGCTCGGCCTCAAAGGACATACAGTGAATCTTTACGAAGCTGCTGATAAGCTCGGTGGAAAGCTTGAACTCTGTATCCCAAGGGAACGTTTACCTCAAGAGATACTCCAAAAAGAACTTTCAAGATTTGGAGAGATAGGTGTGCATGTCTATTTGAATGCACAGATAGATCAAAAAAGGTTTGAGGAGATTTATAAAGATCATGAGATTGTTGTTGTTGCATGTGGTGCTCATAAACCAAGGATTTTCCCTTTCCCTGGTTCTGAAGATGTCATCTCAGCGTATGACTTCCTCAGGGGTATCAACAAGGGAGATATGCCAGACCTTAATGGCAAAAAGGTTGTTATTATAGGGGCCGGTAATGTAGGAATGGATGTTGCCTCTCAAGCATATAACTGTGGCGCTGAATCAGTAATAGCAGTTGATATTCAGAAACCAGCAGCCTTCGGCAAGGAGATGGAAACAGCATTAGCAAAAGGAACACAGATACTCTGGCCGAAATTTACTGATAGATACGACAGGGATGAGAAGAAGCTATACTTTAAAGATGGTTCATCACTCGATGCAGACGTTATTATCATGTCCGTAGGTGATGTGCCTATCCTTGATTTCCTTACACCAGGTATCCACACCGAAAGAGGATGGATAGCGGTGAATGAGATTGGACAGACATCCGATGTAAAGGTCTTTGCCATTGGTGATGCTACACGATTAGGTCTTGTAACACATGCCATTGGTCAGGGAAGAATCACTGCTGAAACTATCCATTATCAGCTCATGCATGCACCACGCTGGCCTGAGATTAAACAGGTTATTCCCTACGAACGCATCAGGACAGAATATTATGAAGTCTGCCAGGATGACTTTACCCCTGAGAAAGAGGCTAATAAATGCATGTCCTGTGCCACATGCCGCGATTGCCATATATGTGAAACCACCTGTTATTGGGGTGCAATAAACAGGATAGAACATGAAGACGGATCATATGAGTATGTCGTTGATGATGATAAATGCATAGGCTGTGGTTTTTGCGCTGGTATCTGTCCATGCGGTGTATGGGAGATGGTAGAGAATATATCACC
>VGWY01000098.1 GCA_016873575.1 Nitrospira sp.
GAAACTAAACCACAGAGGTCACAGAGACACAGAGAATAAGAACAATTATCTCTTTTTATGTGTTACAAACTCCAAAAAGATTGAATATATTTTTTTATTATGACAATCTCCGTGCCTCTGTGTCTCTGTGGTTATTTAAATGCTTTCAACTTTTTTACGAATGAACCTAAATCTTCTCACGTTGTTCTCATGATTTTCTCTGTGTCTTCTGTGGTTCGTATTTTTCAATAGCTTTAGTATTATAATCTATTTCCCGATGCAGAATTCATTAAAGATCCTGTTCAAGATATCCTCTGTTGCTACAGCGCCGACAATCTCGCCGAGCCTGTCGAGTGAATCCCTGATTTCGAGGGCGATTATTTCAAGGGGTTGACTTTCTAACAGAGCAGACAAGGCTTTTTTGAGTGAAGCCTGAGCATGTTCAATTGCAATTTTATGCCTGAGATTTGTGACAACAATTCCTTCCCTTGCTTCTTTCCAGTTCTTCAGACATGAATGGAAGATCATATCCTTCAGTTCCTCAATACCGTCGCCTCTCATCGCTGAGATGTCTAAAACACGTGAGTCGTAAATAGTAAGGCGTGAAACGATTTCATCTTTATCAAATGATGGTAAAAGGTCACACTTATTCAATGCAATAATTGCATTTTTGTCTTTAATCTTATCAATAACCTCAAAATCCTCATTCTTGAGTGACTCACTCCTGTCAAAAATGGCAATGACGAGATCAGCATTCTCAATACTCTGGAGACTCCGCTTAACGCCTTCCTTTTCCGCAATGTCCTCGACATCACGTATGCCTGCTGTATCCATAATCCTGAGGGGAAGTCCTTTGATATTCAAATATTCCTCTATTACATCTCTTGTCGTCCCTGGAGATTCTGTAACTATCGCCCTGTCTTTTTTTAAAAGGGCATTGAGAAGTGATGATTTCCCGACATTTGGTCTTCCAATAATTGCCGTTGAAAGTCCTTCTCTGAAGAATCTTGCCTCGTCGTAGGTCGTGATGAGTTTTTGAAGCTCTGAATCAACGTCTTTCATCGTCTCTAACATGTCATGTTTTGATGCCGGAACGATTTCATCCTCGGGGAAATCTATATATGCTTCAAGATGGACACAGATATCTGTCATCCGATCTCTTAATGTGGTTATCTTTTCAGACAGACCACCCTGAAGCTGTTCAATTGCAATCCGTCTGCTCTCATCGGTCTTTGACTTTATCAGATCGAGTACAGCTTCTGCCTGACTGAGGTCTATCCTTCCATTCATGAATGCCCTCTTTGTGAATTCTCCCGGATCTGCAAGCCGTGCACCTTCTCGCAAAACGAGTTCAAGGGTCTTTTGCAGGGTAATCATACCACCATGGCAGTTTATCTCAACAACATCCTCCCTTGTGTACGAGTAGGGAGAACGCATAATGGTAACAAGCACTTCATCAACCTCTCTGTCATTTGATGGATCTTTTATGCAGCCGTAGATAATCCTGTGTGATTTTGAATCTTTTAGAGACTTATTCTTCGGTGAGCAAAAAATTCTATCGACAAGTGCTATCGAATCTTTCCCGCTGAGCCTGACAATCCCTATTCCGCCTTCACCCAGGGGTGTAGAGATGGCAGCTATTGTATCTTCAATCATTTATTATTTAGAATTTAAAGCCTCTCTGAGTACCTTGCCAACCTTGAAGTACAGGACTCGCTTCCCTGGTACATCCACCTTGTCACCAGTCTTTGGGTTTCGTGCCTTTCTTGGTCGCCTGTTCTTCAGTCTGAAATTTCCGAATCCTCTTACTTCTATCTTTTCACCCTTCACAAGAGCCTCTTTTATGCTATCAAAAACGGTTTCGACAACAATCTCTGTCTGTTTTCTTGTAAGACTACCAACCTTCTCTGATATCTTTTCTATGAGGACCGACTTCGTCATTACCCCTCCTTAAAAGATTAAGATTTAGATGTCAAGGTACAAAGAGATATTTTAATTTTACCGAAGGGAACATATCAGATAACTCTTTAGGAAATTTATCCCTTAATATGTTCAGTATGGAGAATTTTTCTTTTTTAGTTACGACCACTGGTTCTCCCTTGATACCGACCAGCTTTGCGGCAGTATGTATAGCGTCTTCGAGGTTTCCAAGCTCATCAACAAGGCCTGCCTTAAGTGCTTGTTCGCCGGTAAATACCCTGCCATCTGCAATCTTCTTTACATCATTGATGAGCATTTTCCTGCCTTCTGCAACTGCCTTAATAAACTGTGAGTGTACATTGTCGAGCACATTCTGAAGAATATCCCTTTCTTCTTTCCTGATTCCTCTAAATACTGATGCCATATCCTTATGGCTTCCACTCTTCACCACTTCTGTTTTTATACCGAGTTTGTTCATGAGTCCTTCTATATTCGGTATTTCCATGATTACACCAATTGACCCTGTAAGCGTTCCGGGGTTTGCAATAATCTTATTTGCAGGAGATGCTATATAATAACCACCAGATGCAGCAACGGTCCCCATAGAGACTACAATTTTCTTTTTTGCAGCAGCCTTTCTCACCTCTTCGTAGATCTCCTGTGCAGGGGCTACTGCGCCTCCCGGGCTATCAATACGCAGGATGATAGCCTTAATAGACGGGTCCTTTACGTATTCTTTGATCTCGTCAATAACATTTTTCGAATCAGTAATAATGCCCTCGATACGGATAAGTGCAACCCGATCACCGATAGTGATATCTTTCTGCAGCATGACAAGGAGGGTGCTCACAAGAACAAGGAATATGAACATACCGAGAGGGATCAGCCATACCTTCTTCATTCCTCTCCTCTCCTGAGGTTCCTCATACTCAGTCCTATCTTTTTCTCATCGATATCGACCTTTATGATTCGTACCCAGATTTCATCCCCTTCCTTCACAACATCCTCAATCTTTCCTGATGCAGGTTTGATAATCTCGGATGAGTAAACAAGACCTTCAACGCCACCTTCCAGCTCGACAAATATACCGAATTCTGTAATCCTCAGTACCTTGCCTTTTACCTCCGACCCCAGCTTAAAGCTTTCTGGAATATCATGCAACCATGGATCAGGCTGGATCTGTTTCAGCCCGAGCGCCAACTTTTCTGCTTCTGGGTCTATACTCAGGATAATCGCTTCAACCTTTTGTCCCTTTTTGAGAATATCTGAAGGATGTTTTATATGTTTTGTCCAGGAAAGGTCAGATATATGGATAAGACCATCAACCCCTTCTAAAAGACCGACAAAAACTCCAAAGTCAGCAAGAGTCTTTACCTTTCCAGAAATCTTCTGGCCAACCTTGTATCGCTGTGCAACGAGCTCCCATGGGCTCGGTTTCATCTGTTTTATGCTGAGAGAAAGCCGTCTTTCTTCCTTATCTACTTTCAGAACAACTGCTTCCACCATCTCTCCTATGGAGAGATGCTTTGAAGGATGTTTTGGCCTTGGGAGCCAGTCTATTTCAGATATATGGACGAGTCCCTCAAGCCCTTCTTCGAGTTCGATAAATGCACCATAATCAGTAATGCTTACTACCTTTCCTCTTATCCTTTTGCCGACAGGATATCTATCAGCAGCGGTTAACCAGGGGTCTGATTTTTTCTGCTTGTAACCGAGAGTTACTTTTTCATTTTCTTCGTCGTATTTCAGAACAATGACCTCTACTTCATCTCCAATGGCAAAAACCTCAGAAGGGTGGTTTATCCTTCCCCAGGAGATATCTGATATGTGTAATAATCCATCTATTCCACCAAGGTCAACAAAGACCCCATAGTCTGTGATGTTTTTTACTACCCCTTTTACGGAGATACCGTCTTTTAATTTCTCGATCGTCTTGACCTTCTTTTGCTGTCTTTCTTCCTCAAGGACTGCCTTTCTCGATACAATAACATTAGAAAGCTTAGTGTTGAGCTTGAGGACCTTGAATAGCATTCTCTTCCCTATGAGGATATCAAAATCCTTCAGTAGTTTTATATCTACCTGTGAACCAGGAAGGAATGCACTTACCCCGGATATATCTACAGAGAGCCCGCCTTTTGTTTTTCCAACCACCTTCCCCTCAACAGGAGTTCCATGCTGGAATGCCTCTCCAAGGAGTTCCCATGTCTTAATCTTTTCTGCCCTCTCTTTTGAGAGGTTTACAATACCTTCGGAATCAACCACCTCGTCAACATATACCTCTATATCACTGCCAACATGGAGTGACGTTATATCCTTTTCTGAGAACTCCCCTATAGGTATAAAACCTTCAGATTTATACCCAATATCAACAATCACTCCATCCTGCTTAAAAGCTAATATTCGTCCCCGCAGTATCATCCCCTCTCGAATTCTTTGAAAGGTCTCGGCATAAAGCCTTTCCATTTCATTGTTTTCCAGTTCCACTAAAATATCATCCTCCTATATCTCTAATTTTTTCTTTGACTTCCTTTATGATCCACTCAGGTGTCGATGCACCTGCTGTGATGCCAATTTTCTTTGCTCCTTTCAACCATCCCTTTTTGATCTCAGAGGATGTCTCTATATGATATGTTGGCACTGAAAGGGCAATACATAACCGTGCAAGTTGGGTGGTATTTGCACTATTTCTACCCCCCACTACAACCATTACATCTACTTTATGGGCTAACGTTTCTGTCTCCTTTAATCTCAAGGCTGTAGAGTTACAGATTGTATTATATACTTTTATTTCTTTTGCATGCTCTGTAGCATCAGATAAGACCCGTTTTAATGCCTCCAGAGGTTGAGTCGTTTGGACAACGATGCCTACCCTGCGCTTGAGCCTTGGAAGAGGTGTTTTGCCATCGACGACTGTGACATCATCACTGGCATAGCTCATCAGCCCCTTTACCTCTGGATGATCCTTCTCCCCGAGGATCACTACATGGTAGCCTTCCTCCCTAAGAAGTTTAGCATAATCTTGAGCCTTTTTTACAAATGGGCACGTTGCATCTATTATTTCACAGCCCATTGCCATTATCTCTCTTGAGAGATCCATTGGTATACCATGGGTTCTGATGATCAGTGCCTTGATATCCTTCTTTGTTTTCAGGTCCTCTATCGGGGAGATCCCCTTTTTCCTGAGCATCTCAACGACCTGGGGGTTATGGATAATAGGCCCCAGGGTATAAACCTTTTTATGCTTACCCTTTGCTGCGATCTGGAGGGCAATATCTATAGCCCTCTTTACACCAAAGCAGAATCCTGCCCTCTGAGCAACGAATATTTTCATAATTTCACTTATGCAACATAAATTTTAAGTTTTTAACTGCCTCCATTATGTCCCTGCTTATTCTCTCCTGAAAATGTTTATCTGTTTCTTCATGATCAGCTACTATAGGTTTGCCGAATATGACTTTAATCTTTGCAGGTCTGAAAAAGCGTGCACCTACAGGAAGGGCCTTCTCTGTGCCATCAATACATGCTGGAACAACAGGTGCCATGCTCAAAGCTGCAATCATGCCTACACCCCTTTTGAAGTCAAGCATGCTTCCATCAGCACTTCTGCCTCCTTCTGGAAAAATAACAATAAGTTCTCCTTGCCTCAGTCTCTTGACAGCCTCCTTTATGGTAGATGGTTGAGGTCTCCCGAGCTTTACAGGTATGGAGAATGGCCTGACAAATGTCTTGAGGATGGGAATCTTAAAAAGTCCTTCCATTGCCATGTATGTAACTCGCCTCTTTAAAGCTACACCAATAACAGGGGGGTCCAGATAACTCACATGATTTGCTGCCACAATTACTCCTCCTTTATCCGGTACATTCTCATGACCAATTACCTCGAATCTGTAAAAGACCTTTACAAAGCTATAAATTATTATCCTAAAAAGCTGATAAAAATGACTCAAGGGTTAGCTTTTATAAACTCAAGTATTTTTTCTGTAACCTGCTCTATGGAAAGATTTGATGAATCAATGATGAAGGCATCAGGTGCCTTTTTCAAGGGAGCTATATCTCGACTGGAATCCCTCATATCCCGTTCCATAACTGCCTTTCTTGATTCATCCATACTGATATGAATGCCCTTCTCGCTGAACTGGAGATAACGTCTCTTCGCCCTTTCTTCGATAGAGGCATCCAGGTAAACCTTTATCCATGCATCTGGAAATATAACTGTTGTTGTATCTCTTCCTTCAATAATAAGATCATTGTTCAAAGCGGTATTTCTCTGGGTGTCGAGCAGAAAATCTCTCACCTTCTTTTCCGCCGAAAAGACTGAAGAGTAGTGATCAATCTCTGTTGACCGTATCTCTTCTGAAACATCCCTGCCAAATCCCCCCTGCCCCCCTTTAATAAAGGGGGGTAAGGGGGGATTAGAGTTCTGAGTTCTGAGTTCTGAGTTTTTTTTCAAAAATACCCTTCCATCTTTAAAGGTAACAGTAATATTATTCAAAGCCTTTAGAATCTTATCATCTGAGTCATTAGGTTCAATCCCTTTTTCCCTGAGTGCGAGGGCAACAGCCCTGTATAATGCACCGGAGTCAAGATAATCAAACCCAAGCCTTTGAGCAATGCATTTTGCTATAGTGGTCTTCCCTGCGCCAGATGGGCCATCTATGGCGATAACCTTACGCACTTTACCCGGATATCCTGAGCCTACCATCTTGAAATACACAAAATCTGTTCTTTATTTTATCCTCATATTCCTGTAATATCTTTCTTATAAGTTCTACTTTTTCGTTACCTTTTGCATCTTCAATTCTTAAAATTAAGACCCCTGCATGTGACTTACCAGATTTGAATACAAGTTCGCCAAAATCTTTATCCATAGTAATTACCATGCGGGATTCATCTGTAGCTATTTTGAGTATCTCAGCATCTTTTGCCTTCGGGTCAATACTTCTTACGGTCTTTACGTCATAGCCATTTTCTTTCAGCCATACTTCAACCTTTTTCCCCACTCCAACATCAACGAGAAATCTCAATTTACTTTCAGGCATTAATATTTACTCTGTATTCAAAGCAAAGACCTGTTCTTCGCTAATACGTTCAGAGGCATATAGCAAAACTGCCTGAATGTCTTCTCTTTCGAGTTCAGGGTAATCCTCCAATAGCTCGTCAACTGTAACCCCGCCTGCAAGGGCTTTTAATATCTGCTCCACTGTTATTCTCAATCCTCTAATTGTTGGCTTACCAACCATTACAGCAGGATCAACTGTGATGCGCTTTAATAAATCGGTAGAGTGTTGTTTATACATTTTCTAAGCACCTCCTCTCAGACTTAAATTCCTTGCATTTAGTTATAATTTGGTTTTTGATACCGTCAAATTTCTTTCAGAATATAGGATTTTTTCACCGGAAAATTCCTCTCACCTCATCCTATTCCGTTTACTCTACCTCAAAAACATTCATAACTTCCTCTCCGAGCATATCAATAATTTTTACTGCGATTTTAATTTTCTTTTTGGGGATTTCTATTTCATACTTACCTTTAACTAAATCATTTTTCTTTTCTGGGACATCAGAATAGACAATGTGAAAGGTGTTGCCGTCATAGTTTGTGTCAATCAGGACTGTATCAATCATGGACCTGAAATCAGGGATTTTTACTTTGAAGAGTTTATTGTCAATATTGAACCGTTCTATTATTGTTGGTGATATAAAGTCCTTTATCTCTATTATTGCTTTTTTGTCATTCTGAGCGGAGCGAAGAATCTTAACTTTTGTCTCTGCTGGCTTGTGGATTAAGAAACTACCATATTTTTTGTCTGTCTTTAACTCAATTACCTTTATCTTATTTACAGGATGTTTCTTATTCCATTCATCAATCCAGGGGTCAACTGCCAATTCTTTGCCAAGACAGACAATGGTTATATCTCTATCCTCATCAGGTCTTTTCTTTAGTTCATCTTGAAAGAGTTGTAAGTCTAAAAGGGTTAAAGGATGATTGAAGTCAATAATCTTTACAAGATTCTTTCCTAAGTAACCATCAAAAAACCTATCAGTTCTTGTCCTTTGAATACCAATATGCTGGACTGCAAGTTCTATCGCTTCTGTTTGTAGAAGTTTTAGGTCGTAGTCATTGACTTTGTAGATAGCAAATGTAGGGTAGATTCTGTCATTCTGAGGCGAAGCCGAAGAATCTCGTTTTTCTATCTTTTTAAGGATTATTTTTTGTAATCTTTTGCTTGTTACCTGTATTGCCCCCTTGTTTATATCACACCCAATCCATCGCCTGTCGAGTTTCTGGGCAACAGCTAAAGTTGTGCCTGAGCCGATGAAACAATCAAGGACTAAATCACCTTCGTTAGAAGAGGCTTTGATAATACGTTCAAGGAGGGCTTCAGGTTTTTGGGTAGCAAATCCCAAAAACTCCTTTCTGTATCTTTCTGTTGCCCAAATGTCGATCCACCAATCTTCTAATATCTTCCCTCTCTCTTCCAAAATTTTTATCTCTTTAATTTGATCCTCAGAAATTCGCTTTTCCCTAAGGGTACCGAAAGTCTCAACTTGACCTGTATCGTGAAGTCCACTTTTATGAGGTATTGCCAGTTGGTTAAATGTATATTGATCTGCTTTGGAATAGAATAAAATTATATCGTGCTTTCTTGAAAAAGCTTTCGGTGTCTTTCTTGGACCAGTATAGCACCATACAATCTCATTTCTAAAATTATCTGGCCCAAATACTTCATCTATTAGTAATTTTATGTAATGCCCCACATGCCAGTCTAAATGCACATAAATAGACCCAGTTTCTGCCAACAATTCTTTGAGTAGCATTAACCTCTCAAACATAAATTGCAAATAAGTGTCATTATTCCAGATATCAAAATACATTGTCTGCTGTAATACTGACGCCTCATCTTCTTGAATTTGACCTAAATTTTTCAATCCTCTTAGCTCAACCTTCCTCACATAATCCGCACCACTTTTAAATGGTGGATCAATATAAATTAAGTCAATTTTCCCTCTAAATCCTAACTCTAAAAGTGTTGCAAGGACATCTTTATTATCTCCGTGAAATAGTAAATTATGCCAATTATCCTTTAATTCATTGTAGGAGATTGCTTCGGCTTCGCCTCGCAATGACATTTTGCGGGTCGGGTCAAATACCTCAACAAGTTGAGCAGGAAAACCTTTTACATAATCCAGAGGCTTTTTGCCCACCCAGTTAAGCATCGGTCTACCTTTAGCAGGTGTGATTTTGAGTTTGGGTTCTTTAGTCATTTTTCTCCTAAAATCA
>VGWY01000099.1 GCA_016873575.1 Nitrospira sp.
ATAAAAAAGCTTGAATATATTAATATTTTTTCTTTTTTTATGGCTTCTTTTTTTATATGTCAATCTCCGTGCCTCTGTGTCTCTGTGGTTATTAGAATGCTTTTCAACTTTTTTACGAAAGAATCTTTAATTCTTTATCGTCTATTCTTACAAGGAGCCATGTTGTACCTGTAGCAGAAATCTCAAGCATGGGGGGCACATCAGAAAACCTTCAGCAAACCACCTGAACTGCCTTCCCTGTCTCTTTAAGCCATAAAAGCCTTGAACCGTTTATCATAGATGCATTGATAGACTCTATGAATTCATTTGGAGATATGCCTAATTCTTCCTTTTTGGCAAAAGGGGTAAATGAAAGTTTATTCTTCTTACGTGCAGCCTTCTTGACTTCGGCTTCTGCAGGTCTCTTGATCGTGGTACCCATAACCTTCGCAAGATTGATGAAAATATCTCTATGGCTCCTAGATTCTCCTTGAGGCTGAATCACTTCTAAGAGATACTTCAGTCTTCCTAAATAATCTATCATGGTGCCGGTAGACTCAAGGAAAGTCGCTGAAGGGAGAACAATATCTGCCTGTCGAGCAAGTTCGGTAAGATGTGAAGTCTGTACAATGAGAAAATCGGTATCTGGTCTTTTGTTTAAAGGAATCTCACCAATGGCATAAAGAACCCTGGTTCTGTCAGATACCATTTCTTTATAGGTTTTCCCTTCTGTTGTTAATCCCATGAGTGCAACACCCCTTGCATTGCTTTCGAGACCAACAGATATAACTTTACCTTTTAACAGTGCGATATTAGCCGATGCATCAAACAATGAAGGTGCAGAAAGAATCAACGGTTCCTTAGCATCAGCAATAAGTGTCGCAGCCTTTTCGATTGCTTCTGTGATTCCTACATCTTTTACAGAGGATGATAGGCTTTTATCTGCTTTCAATCCTTTTCCAATCAGGACTTTTGCAATACGTTTGAGAATAGAAATCTCATTTCCTATAAGATTTCCTGTTGAAACCTCTGAGATTTTTGTATCGGATGAGTTGATAACAATAAGCTTTGCCCCTCTATTCACCCTTTTTCTCACTGACGCATCAAGTGCAGGTAATACCCTTTCCCACTGTGAAGGATTGAGGCCAACAAGCATGATAAGATCAGCGTCATCAATATTCGCTTTGTGAGATTTCAGAAAAGAATCGCTCTCTGCATAGAGGCTCATTGTTGTATCAATGTTCTTTGTTTTGACAACATCTTTAGCAAGCTTTTTCAGGGTTAACGTATCTTCGTTCATAATCCCTGCAACGCTTATAAATCCTACACCCTTGCCTGTTTTCTTTAGCTTGTCAGCGACTATACTTAGGGCATCTTCCCATGTCGTTTCTTTAAGTTCACCATCTATTCTCTTCATAGGAGATGTAAGTCGTGTCTCTGCCTCGATACAATCAAAACCAAATCTTCCATAGGCGCAGATATATTTTTCAGCAGAACCGGCTGATGCCCCTGAACTAATCTTCTGTATCCTGCCATCTTTCGTGCTTACGGTGATATCACAGCCATTTCCACATAAAAGACATACAGAATTTACTTTTTCATACTCCCATTCTCTCCCTTTGCGCCATCTGTCTGACTCAAGCAGGGCATTGACAGGACATGCATCAACACAGCTCCCACAAAAGGTACATTCTGATTCCTGAAGTGGTTTGTCATTCGCAGTAACAACCTTTGATTCAATCCCTCTTCCCATGAAATCGAGGACATTCGTCCCCTGTTCCTTGCAGACCCTGACGCACCTGCCACACAGAATGCAGTATTCAGTGTCTCTCTTGATAAAGGGATTCACTTCATCTGTTGGATATCCTAATTTCTTTCTTGTAAATGATGATTCCTTGAGCTCAAAATCATACGCATATTTCTGAAGGTTACATATACCTGCCTTCGTACAGGTCATGCAATCAAGCGGGTGCATGGAAAGGATAAGATCTATAACAAATTTTCTGATTTCTTGAATCTCATCAGTCTTCGTATTGACAACCATTCCTTCTTTAACCTTTGTATTGCAAGCTATAACAGGAGCCTTCAGCCCTTCCACCTCAACAAGACACAGTCTGCATGCACCGATACCCTTCATCCCTTTGAGATAACAGAGGTTTGGTATATGAATGCCACCAAGTTCCGCCGCCTCTATTAAATTCATGCCTTTAGATGCTTGAACCTCTTTGCCGTCTATCTTAAGCGTCACCATTTTTTCTATGCAGACCTCCTTTCCTCTATTAAGTTATTCTTTGCTTACTACAAATAAGATCATAAGTAAAACCATACCTTCTAATAATGATGTCTGTCATTGCGGCTTGTCCGCAATCCTTCTTTAGAAAGATTCCCGACAAGCGGGAATGACATATTATTTATATGACTTTACTTATAAACTCCTTATTACTTCCTCTGCGATTATCGAAACTATCTCAATCGCCTCTGTAGGGCATGCCTCGACGCATTCTCCACACTTTGTACATCTCTTTTGCCTTATCTCAAAGGGAAGGTACCCGGAAAGATATGGCACTTTCCTTTCACCTATTATTGCATCATATTTACATGCCTCTAAACATTCCCCGCACATAATACACAGATGGGGATTGATTATATATTTAAGGAGGCTTTTACATTCTTTTTTCAGACAGGTGACTGAGACGTGTTGTTTGAACTCTTCCCCTGAAGTATCCATTGTTTCAATGATGAACCTGCCCGTATCTTTCCCCTTTTTACAGAATGAGCCCACTATCATCTGAGAACCAATCCTTTTTAATATCTGAAGATCAGATTCACCGACAGGCTCTAAATGCTGGCTGATCCTGATTAACCTGATCTTCGCCTCTACAGTTCCGAGAGAACAGGGATAGCATTTACCACACATCGGTCCTGCAATGAATTCTTCAATAAAATATTTTACCCTTTGAACAGGGCAAGCCTTTTCTTCAGCCTCTTTTTTTATGTCTTCGAGTTTCTTCTCTTTTCCCTCAGAAAAATTCTGTTCGCTCATCATTCCTTACCTCACAGTTACTACGAATGTCATTAGTAAGACGCCATTCTCAACGCTTTCTGTCATTGCGGCTTGTCCGCAATCCTTCTGGCTTGTCGTTCGACTGAGCTCACGCCGAAGTCCAGAATCGTTCAGAAAGATTCTCGATACGAGTCTTCGCTGAGAGTCGCTCCGACCCGACAAGCGGGAATGACACACAATGTAGCCATACTTATAAACTTCTTCGTATATCAGTACATCGTTTCTGCCATAAAGCAGATTTCCGGAAGTAAATATGAAACCAGGTCCCTAAAAGTAACCATACCGACTATTTTATCGCCTTCGACAACGGGTAAATGCCTGATTTGCTTTCTCGATGCAATAGATATCGCCGGACTTATCTGCGTTGAAGGATCAAATATCGTGATATCGCGCCTTGCCAGCCTTTCGAGAATCTCATCGAAAGGTATATTATTAAAAACACACCGCACGATATCTCTCTCTGTAAAGATACTCACTAACTTATTGTTTTCATCAACAATGAATAAACCACTAACATTCTTCTCGCTCATTACTTTTACTGCGTCCGAAACATTACGATCTTTATGAATGGTCACTATCTCATGCGGTTTTGATTCCAGTATATCCTTTAATGTCATCCTGCTTCTCCTTTCAATGACTTCTATGTGTTCAGTGGGAATCTCTAATTCTTCTGCAAGCCTTATATATTTTTGTTTCGTTATCTTTACAGCACTTACAGGACATGCAAAAAAGCATGCCTTGCATTTTGTGCAGTAATCCTGGTCAATAAAGAAACTCCTCCGCGTCTCCTTCACTGCGTCAAAAGCACATGCCTGTTTACATAAGCCACAGAGGATACACTCTTCTTGCTCTATTTTTAATAGACCGAGATTGCATACCTTTGCCCTGCAGTATTTATCCCTCACGTGCTCTTCATATTCATCACGAAAGTATTTAATAGTCGTAAGAACAGGATTTGGTGCACTTTTACCGAGGCCACAGAGAGAACCTGCAATGACAAGTTTACCGAGCCTTTCGAGATTCTCGATATCTCCTTTCTCACCATTTCCTGATGTTATTTTTTCGAGTATCTGGAGCATCTGGTATGTGCCTATCCTGCACGGCGGACACTTCCCACATGACTCCGCCTGGGTAAAGGAGAGGAAGAACTTAGCAACATCAACCATGCAATTATCTTCGTCCATAACAACCATGCCCCCGGAACCCATGATAGATCCCACTTTTGCCAGAGAGTCGAAATCTACAGGCAGATCAAGATACTTCTCGGGGATACATCCGCCAGAAGGCCCTCCTGTCTGCACAGCCTTGAATTTTTTATTCCCTATGATTCCTCCACCAATATCGAATATGATCTCCCTCAGGGTTATTCCCATAGGAACTTCAACAAGCCCTGTATTTTTAACCTTCCCTGTCAGGGCAAATACCTTAGTGCCCGGTGAGCTTTCAGTACCTATGCTCAGGAACCAATCTGCACCATTTTCTATGATCTGTGGAACACACGCATAGGTCTCTACATTATTAAGATTAGCTGGATAACCCCAGGGGCCACCACCCGGCTCTGAAACCCTTGGAGGTCTTGCATGAGGGAATCCCCTGTTGCCTTCGATTGAGGCCACTAGTGCAGTGGCCTCACCACATATAAATGCACCTGCACCTTCTCTGATATGGACTGTAAAATCAAACCCAGTACCAAGGATATTTTTACCCAAAAGTCCTAAATCCTCTGCCTGTTTAATAGCAATTCTTAAGTTCTTAACAGCAAGCGGATATTCATGACGAACGTAGATAAACCCATAATGTGCATCAATTGCATAGGCACATATAAGCATCCCTTCGAGCAGGCTGTGTGGATCGCCTTCCATTATTGACCTATCCATAAAAGCACCCGGGTCACCCTCGTCACCATTAGCTATAACAATCTTAATTGTACCAGGAGCCTTTCTTGTATGCATCCATTTTACACCAGCAGGAAATCCTGCACCTCCTCTGCCTCTAAGGATAGCCCTTTTAACCTCTTCAATAACCTGTTCAGGACTCATGGAGGAAAACACCTTTGCCGCAGCACCATAGCCACCAACAGCGATATAATGATTGATACTGCAGGGGTCTATCTTCCCATTATTTCTGAGTACAACCCTCATCTGTTTCTTATAAAATGGTACATCTTCCATCACCTCAATTGGTTTCTCAAGAAAGGTGTCCCTGTAAAGTAGGTGTCTTACTGGAAAACCTGCCGAATATGTAGTAGGGATAATCTCCCTTACATCATTTTGTTTGACCCTTTGATAAAAATAGTTATATGGCTCTGTCCTCATAACAGGACCTTTCTGACACAGGCCCTGGCACCCTGTTTTAACGATCTCCAGATCCAGAGTCTTCTTTGAAATCTCTTCCTCGAACACCCTGACAATAGCTCTGGAGCCCGTAGCCGTGCATGCAGTCCCACAGCAAATCTTCACCATGTTCTTCTCAGGACTGAAGACCTCTTTGCCAAGAAAGACACTGAGATCCCTAAATTCCTCTATACTCTTAAGCCTTTCCATATCATCTCCCTTAATAGATAGACTACTCCTCCTTAATAGAACTGATTAATGTCTCTATCTTCTTTTCTCCTACTATTTCACCAATGATATCCTCATTGATTGTAGATACAGGTGCAAGGCCACAGCAACCCACACAGCCTACTGTTTCAAGCGTCATGGCAAGGTCTTCTGTTGTTTCTCCGTTCTTGACATTAAACTCGTTTTCGAGTGTGGTCAGAACCTTTTTTGACCCCCTCACATAACAGGCTGTGCCAAGACATACCCTAACGATCTTCCTGCCCCTCGGTTTGAAATGAAACATTTTGTAAAAACTTGCCACACTGTAAATCTCGGACAACGAAAGGCTGAGGTTTTTTGAAAGCCTCTTTAATACATCTTCAGGAAGATAACCATTGTCTCCTTGAATCTGATGCAGGGCATGAATCAGTATCCCCCTCTTCTTCTCCTGACTGCCGAGTATTTTGCCTACTTCACCAATCTGTTCATTGATATCAATTTCATCTACAATCATTTATCCCTCCATAAACCGTGACGCGTAACACGTAACACGTGACGCGTAACACAAATACATTACGTGTCACGTGTTCTTAAGTAACTTATTAAACCTAAAATCATCTGCCGTATTTTATCAATATTAGAAAAAATACCATTAGATCTTAAATATTCTAATCTTTTTGCTAATAACAGTTGAGTTTCTAACTCTGCAATAGAGCCTAACGAAATATATAGAAACTGAATAAATTCTTTTTTTGAATTTCTCGCTGCCCCTTCTGCTATATTACTAACAATAGATACACCTGAACGTCTTATTTGAGATGTTAATCCATAAACCTCTTCTTTAGGAAAATCTTTTGTCATATTGTATAAATCAAAAGCCAAATCCATAGATTTGTTCCAAACATCTAAATCTTTATGAGTCCTTATCTTACCCATCACACATTACGTGTCACGTGTTACGTGTTACGTGTCACGCATTACGTTTAATAAATTCCCAAATGTGGCTTTGCTGCCTTTTCGAGCTCGCGTCTTGCTGCCATATCCATAAGAACTCTCTCAGCACCAAACTTGCCAGGTTCATATTTTCTGAGTTTCAATGTCTCTCTCGCCCTGTCTATATAATTTAAGGTAAGTGATAGTATCTTCTCAGGGTCAGGCTCAAAATGAAACGCACCTTTGAATCTTTCTAACCATACCTCTGTCATCAGTCCCGTTACTTCCTCGCTTGCTCTGACCGGAGATTCACCACCGAATATGACAGGAACACCTGAGGCAGCAAAATAGCACCCAATAGCAATAGCCTTTTCACTCATCCATTCAGGAGCGATACCTACTGCCGGCATTCCTCCAATTTCATCAGAAAGACCACCTTCCTCTGCCATAGCGGTTGCTATTGTCAAAATCCTTGAATTATCCACACACGAGCCGAGGTGAAGAATTGGAGGAATTCCTATCGCTTCACACACCTCTCTCAACCCGGGACCTGCGTTCTCAAGAGCCATCTCAGGTGTCAGATAACCGGCAGTCCCACATGCAGCAGAGCCGCAGCCTGTTGAGACTATCAATACATCATTTTTAATCAATTCAATTGCAAGAAAACGATGGAGACCCTGTGAGGGTACTCTCGGATTATCACAGCCTGCAAGGCCAACAACTCCACGAATCCTTCCTGCCATAATCGCATCGTTTAGTGGTCTGAAGGATGCCCTCCATCTTCCACCCTGCATGTACTCGATATATTCGTGCGAAAATCCTGCTATTACCGGATACTTCTCAGAAATATGAGCTCCTTCTACCTTTCTGTTGGGATAATTGTCAATAGCAATCTTGACTATCTCTCTTGCTATCTCCCTTGCCCTGTGCTCATCATATTCGACATGAATAGCTCCCGGTATTTTCGCCTTATAGGATGTAGTTATTACCTTTGTATGAAACTTTTTTGAAAGCTCCGTTAATGCAGGCATGATACACTGTACATCTACTGCTATTGCATCAACAAGACCTGTCATGATTGCAAGCTCCTGATTGGTAAAACCACCAGCAGTTGGGATGCCATGCCTCATCAAGATTTCATTTGCAGTACAACACATACCTCCAAGATTTATACCCTTTGCACCTTTTGATTGTGCATATTCAATCATATCAGGTTCATTCACTACCTCTACAATTATCTCTGCAAGTGAGGGTTCATGTCCATGGACAACAAGGTTGACTTCATCTTCTTTGAATATCCCGAAACTCGCCTCTGCCTTTATCGGTCTGGGGGTTCCAAAAAGGATATCTGTAATATCTGTTGAGATCATGGAGCCTCCCCAGCCGTCAGAAAGAGAAACCTTAAGAGCACTCAAAAGTAAGTTATCAGGAGCGTGATCCACTCCCATATTGGTGCGATGCATAGCCTCTGCTATTTCTCTATCAATTCCTCTTGGAACAATACCCCATTTTTTCCACCTCTCCTGTGTCTTTTTAGGCGCCCTTTTGATGTAATTCAGTTCACCTTTTTGACGTCTAAAGTCTTCAAGGAGTGTCATGGCAACGTCTCTTGCTACATCATTGACAGGACGTCCTTCAAATTCTATCTCAAGGATACCTGCAACCCTGTAAAGCTTTTTGACATCCGTTATCTTAAAGTCACTCGTTTCACCATTTGCAACCGCAAGTAATATAAACGCCATATCCCTCGCATGGTCTGAATGGGCTGCTGTCCCTGCTACAGCCATCCTCAGGAGATTTCTCGAAGCAACTGTTGGCAGTGTAGCGCCACATACTCCCCTTGCATCTTCCTCTGCATTACTGCCCACAAACCGGCACGGTCCCATATGACATATCTTGCAGCATGCACCGGTCTCGCCAATAGGGCATGGTTTCAGTTTTTGCGCCCTGTCAAAACAAGACTCTATCTTCTGTGATTCACTCCACTCTATTATCTGCTCTGCAGCCTCATTTGCACTCTTTACTATTTTCTTCTCCATATAACCTCCAAATTGCGTTATAGCGTTATAGCGTTATAGCGTTATAGCGTTTATTGCGCAAAGACTTTATAAACGATGATAGTTTCCTTTGTATCTTATCAAGTTGTTCGTATATAGATGTAAAATCTTGCTCTGTGATATACTTCAAATCCGAAGACAAATAGAGATGGCTCTGAAGTTCTGAAGCTGAAGCTTTTGAGATAAACATAAACTGCACAAACTCCCTATTACCACCCCTGGCATACCCTTCAGCAATGTTTGCCATAATAGATATAGATGCCCGTCTCATTTGATCCCTTAAAGAAAAATCCTTCCATGTTTCTGTCATTGTGTAGATAACCTTTGCTAGTGCTCTTGCATCTTGCCAAACCTCTATATCCTCGAATCTCGTAATTTTCCCCATATCCTTTTTGCGTTATAGCATTATCGTGTTATAGCGTTCTTTAACGCTATAACCCTCCACGCTATAACGCTCCACGCTATAACGCTCCACGCTATAACGCTACAGCATTGGCTCCATCTCAAGTGCTGGATGTCCTACGCTTGCAAGGAATTCGAGTAATTTCTCAGAATCCTCACAAATGGTCTCATCAGCTATCTTA
>VGWY01000100.1 GCA_016873575.1 Nitrospira sp.
TAGCTGTACCCACAGAAATGTCTGAAGAACTTGATATTTAAGGTAATTTTAAGCTATGCTAAAAATAGCTATTAAAGTTTAGAAGTTAAGGAGACCTCAGAGGCTTTGAAAGCTCTGGGGTTTTTTATTTTAGAACAACAAAAAGGATGAAAAATGAAATTTGAAGATTTTAGCTTGAGTAAAGAGACAATGAAGTCTGTATCAGAAATAGGATTTGAGGAGCCAACACCTATTCAGGTTACTGCTATACCGCTCATACTGGGCGGACATGATATTGTAGGTCAGGCACAGACCGGGACAGGAAAGACCGCTGCCTTTGGCATCCCGATTGTAGAAAAATGTAAAAAGGGATTGAAGCCCTTTGCTATTGTACTGGAGCCAACAAGGGAATTGGCAGTTCAGGTTGCACAGGAGATTCATAAAATAGGCAAGTATAAAAAAATCAGTGTTCTGCCAGTTTACGGAGGAACGTCTATTGAAAGACAGATAAAGATATTGAAACAGGGTGTCAATGTGGTTGTTGGAACACCGGGTCGTGTTATAGACCATATAAACAGGAAGACACTTTCTCTTTCAGAAGTGAATATCGTTGTTCTCGATGAAGCGGATGAGATGCTTGATATGGGATTTATTGAGGATATAGAGACAATACTCAAAACAATACCTGCGGAAAGGCAAAACCTTTTATTTTCAGCCACCATACCGCAACCGATAATGAATATTGCCAGACGGTATATGAGAAGCCCTGAGAAGATACGGGTACATACAAAGGATGTTGTTATCCCGAAGATAAAACAGATATTTTATGAGGTCAGGGAAGGAGATAAAATTAATGCCCTTTCAAGGCTCATTGATGTGGAGGAGCCGCAGCTTGCCATTGTATTCTGTCATACAAAGAGGGATGTTGATGAGGTTTCCATGAAACTTGGTCAGATGGGATACAATGCAGGTGCCCTCCATGGTGATTTTACACAGGCAAGAAGGGATGAGGTCATGCATAAATTCAAGACAGGTATGCTTGATATCCTCGTTGCGACTGATGTGGCTGCGAGAGGACTTGATATAAAAGACGTGACCCATGTAATTAATTACAGCATCCCTCAGAATCCTGATAATTATGTCCACAGGGTAGGAAGGACAGGGAGGGCTGGAAAGTCAGGAATGGCAATAACCCTTGTTACCCCAAGGGAATATAAGCATCTACGATCGATCGAAAAAACTGCCAAGACAATAATTGACAGGAAGAAATTACCTTCACACGCAGATGTTATAAAGGCAAGAGAGAAGAATGTTGTCAGGGAAATCTCTGAGATAATCAAAGGAACTAAACATGTAGGATATATCTTGGCAGTGAAAGAATTATCAGATACCTACGGGGTCAGCGATATTGCAGCAGCAGCCCTTTATGCCGCATATGGTGAGGTAAGGGAGAAACCTGTGGAAGAACCACGCGAAACAAGCGGGTCTGTCCGTTTGTTTATGACTATCGGCAGAAAGGACATGATAAAAGCGGCAGATATTATAAAATCTATTACATCAGAAGCACATATACCCTTTAGTAAGATTGGGAAAATAGACGTTTTCGATAAGTTCACTTTTGTGGAAATTCCTCAGGAATTTTCTGACAGGGTAATACGATCTGTAAATGATATCATGATGAAAGGCAGACGGGTCAGGGTTCAACAAGCAAGGGCAAAGACTGTATAAAAAATGAGAAAAACAGGCTGGGTATAGCATTTTCGCTCAAATGCCATACCCTGCCTGTCTATGATCAGAGGGTTTCCCGTGTCCGGGTTAAATCAGCCTTAAATCAGCAAGAACCTTTCTGAGCTTTTCTTTATTCGCTGGAGACATCTCGCAGAGAGGCATCCTAACCTCCTCCTGTATCTTGCCCATCATCGCAAGTGCAGTCTTTGCAGGGGTAGGATTAGTTTCAATAAACATAGCAGCATTTAACGGCTCGAGTTTATAATGTAATGCCCTTGCATCTTCTATTTGGCCTTTCCCCCAGCAAGAACACATATCAGCGACATCCTTTGGTGCCACATTTGCAGAAACAGATATGACGCCTTTTCCACCAAGGGCAAGGAGAGGCAGGGTTGTAAAGTCATCACCTGAGATGACAGTTATCCTGTCCCCACAGAGCCTTATCACCTCACTGACTTGTTTCATGTCTCCTGTTGCCTCTTTAATTGCCACAATATTTTTTATCTCTGCAAGGCGTGCAACAGTTGAGGGGAGTATGTTCACCCCTGTCCTCCCGGGAACATTATATAAAACCTGAGGGATATCAACTGCCTCTGCAACTGCCTTGTAATGCCTGTAAAGTCCTTCCTGTGTTGGCTTGTTATAGTATGGTGCTACCAGAAGTGCTGCATCTGCACCATATTCCTTTGCCTTCTCTGTAATCATAATTGTTTCATCAGTTGCATTTGAGCCGGTGCCAGCAATAACAGGAATCTTTTTATTTACTACGTTCACGGTAATTTCAATAACCCTGTAGTGTTCATCATAATCGAGTGTCGCAGATTCACCTGTTGTTCCACACGGGACAATGGCATTGGTTCCCTGTGCTATATGCCACTCTATTAAATCACCAAGTGCCTTTTCATCCACCTTTCCATTTTTAAAAGGTGTAACAATTGCAACTATTGAACCCTTAATCATAATCATAGCACCCTCCTTGTTTTTTACACATTTATACGAATTTCACCCCTACCCGATACTTATCATCTTCAAGTTTCCCTGTCCATCTTACAACAGCAGCCTTTGCTTTAATACTATCTGTTGTCTTTATCTCATCTTCAAAGACAAGGACATGCCCTGCTTCAAGGGGATAATTTGCTATCATTCCAAGCCCGCCTTTACTGATATCAACTGAAATAGCCCCTTTACTGATTTTCTTGAGTTCTCTCGAATCTACTACTGAAACAGAATATCTGATGATTGAGATAAATGGCAATCTTGTATATTCACGGAGATCCTCTTTAAACATACTCCCTCCCATATTCGATCGTCCCTTCAAAAACCTTCGTCGCAGGACCTGTCATATAAACATGGTTGTCATCTGCCCATTCTATAAAAAGGTCTCCGCCAAGGAGGTGAATAGTTACATTCTTCCCTGTGAGACCCTTTATATGTGAAGCCACAGCAACGGCTGAAGCACCTGTGCCACATGCCATGGTCTCACCAGAACCCCTTTCCCATACCCTCATCTTTATCTCTGAAGGATTAAGCACCTCTGTAAACTCCACATTTATTCTCTTAGGGAAAAGAGAGTGATTCTCAATCATCGGTCCATAGTATGTTACAGGGAAATCAGCAATATTGTTAATCATGATAACTGCATGGGGATTTCCCATAGACACACAGGTGATGTTGAATTCCTTGTCGTTGACTTGCAAAGAGTAATCAATAATTAGTTCGGAGTTCGGTGTCTTTAAACTTTGAACTTTAAACTTTGAACTTTCAACTATTTTTATCGGTATCTTTTCCGGTTCAAAGATCGGCTCTCCCATATCAACCTTCACCATGTCACCTGACTTCTCTGGTTTTATAATGCCTGCAAGTGTCTCTATATGAAGAATGTTCTTATCAGAAAGGTTTCTGTCCCATATATATTTTGCAAGACACCGTATCCCGTTCCCGCACATCTCAACTTCACTTCCATCTGCATTCAAAATCCTCATCTTGAAATCAGCAATGTTTGACGGATAGAGCAACAGAAGCTGGTCTGCACCAATGCCGAATCGTCTATCGCATAATCGCTTACTTAGTTCAACTAAATCCTGATGACACCCCCCCATCTCCCCCCCTTGGTAAGGGGGGGATTGAGGGGGGGTAATTCCAAGTTTTTCTTTTACACAGTCTATCAGTATAAAGTCATTGCCGAGGCCGTGCATCTTGATGAAATGTATCTTCATTTTAAGAATGCCGGGATTTTCTCATTTCTCACAAGATCGCTGTATGTTTCGCGTTCACGTATCAAAAAATGCTCCTTACCTTTGACAAGAACCTCTGCAACCCTTGGTCGGCTGTTATAGTTTGAACTCATTGAAAATCCGTATGCGCCTGCACTCATAACAGCAAGATATTCTCCCTGCATCACCTTTTTCAGTTCTCTCCCCTTGGCGAGAAAATCACTCGATTCACATATTGGTCCAACAACATCACAATAGACGGTATTCCTCTTTTTCCTGATAACAGGCAGTATATGATGATAAGCGTCATAAAATGATGGCCTTACCAGATCATTCATACCAGCATCTACAATGATAAATTCTTTCACATCGCCTTTCTTGAGGTACAATGCCTTTGTAACAAGTATTCCTGCATTACCCACGATTGACCTGCCAGGTTCAACAATAAGTTTGAGTCCCCGGTCCTTGAGGAGGGGAATGAGATTCTTGGCAAGGTCTTTTGGAAGAGGTGGTTCTTCATCTTTATAATGGATACCGAGTCCACCTCCTACATCGAGGTACGCAATCTTTGCACCATGATCTCTTAGTTTATCTATAAAGAGCAGTATCCTTTTTAAGGCATCAACAAATGGAGATACCTTTGTAATCTGTGATCCTATATGCTTATGGATTCCGATTACTTTAATATTTTTCAACCCTGATGCGAGATTGTAGTGCTCTAAAGCATCCTCTATTGGTATCCCAAATTTATGCATTTTAAGCCCTGTTGTAATATAAGGATGTGTTTCAGGGTCTATATCAGGATTAATTCTCAATGCGACCCGGGCCTTTGTCTTCATTGTCCCAGAAACCCGATCAATCTCTCTCAACTCATCTTCAGACTCTACATTGAACATTAGTATGTTGGACTTCAGCGCAAACCTTATCTCATCCTCTGTCTTTCCAACACCTGCATATACAATCTTTGCAGGTGGTATGCCTGCCTTTAACGCTATATAAAGTTCACCCCCGGAGACAATATCAGCCCCTCCCCCATGTTTTGCAAAAATCCTGATTATTGCTGTGTTCGGGTTTGACTTGAGTGAAAAACAGATGATGTGCGGATACTTCTTAAATGCATCATCATAAGCCATAAAGTGCCTGAGAAGGGTATTGTAGCTGTAAATATATAATGGTGTGCCGTATTTTTCAGCAAGCATTTTGACAGATATATCTTCTGCAAATAATTCATTCCCATGGTATTGGAAGAGATGCATGATGGTCCCCGCTTGCTGATTTTTTCTTGATTTTTCTATATTTTTAACATATAAAAAAGGATAAAGTCAAAAAGAAAAGTAACCACCGTAAAATAATCCCATGCTAAAATATTATGCTTTAACTAAACGTCATTCCCGCTTGTCGGGTCGGAGCGACTCTCAGCGAAGTCGGAGCGACCCTGCGCGGAGATCCGCTTCGGGACTCGTATCGAGAATCTTTCTTAGAAGAGAAGGATTCCGAACAAGTCGGAATGACAAACAAAAATAGGATCTAACAGGGGAAATTATGGGCAAGAATATTACAGAAAAGGTATTTGAAGCACACAAGGTTTATGGAGATTTACAGGTAGGGACACCTGTTGGATTGAAGACTGACCAGGTATATACGCAGGATGCAACAGGAACAATGACATGGCTCGAATTTGAAGCTATAGGGATTGAAACGGTAAAGGTTCCGATAGCGGTATCCTATATTGACCATAACATGCTCCAGTCAAATTTCATGAACGCAGACGACCATCTGTTTTTACAGACTGCTGCTGCAAAGTTTGGTGCATATTTTTCGAAGCCAGGGAATGGTATCTGCCATCAGGTTCATTTAGAGAGGTTTGCAGCACCTGGAAAGATTGCACTCGGCACCGACAGTCATACACCAACAGGAGGCGGTATGGGCATGATAGCCATAGGCGTAGGCGGCCTTGAGGCTGCTACTGTTATAGCAGGTTCACCATTTGAGATAAATTTGCCCAGTGTGGTGCTGGTTAGACTGACAGGGAAGCTCCAGAGACCGTGGGGTACTGCGATGGATGTTATCCTCAACCTTTTGAAAATGCTCACGGTAAAGGGCGGCGTAGGGAAGATAATAGAATACGGCGGACCTGGAGTTAAAGACCTCAATGTAACAGAAAGGGCAACGATTACAAATATGGGCGCTGAACTGGGTGCAACAACATCCATATTCCCCAGCGATGAAAATACACTTTCCTATCTGAAGGCACAGGGCAGGGAAAAGGAGTGGGTAGAATTAAAGGCTGATGATAGTGCTGAATATTCTGAGATTATAGAGCTTAACCTGAACAGCATCGAACCAATGGTTGCACAACCACACAGCCCTGATAATGTCGTTCCTATCAGAGAGATAGCTGGCAAAAGGGTCAATCAGGTCTGTATCGGAAGCTGTACAAATTCATCTTATCAGGCAATGAAAGCCGTAGCATCCATATTGAGGGGGAATACAATCCCTGAATGGGTAAACCTCCTGATAAATCCCGGATCAAAGCAGGTTTACGAGATGCTTTCAAGAGAAGGACTTATAGCAGACATGATTGCTGCTGGCGCAAGGATACTGGAGGCGTCCTGCGGACCCTGCATCGGCATGGGCGGTGCACCCGGTTCGGGGCATATATCCATAAGGTCTTATAACAGAAACTTTCAGGGCAGATCAGGGGCAAAAGATGCCTTTGTATATCTTACAAATCCCATTGCCTGTGCTGTCATGGCTGTAAAAGGCGTGATTGTAGATCCAGGTGATGCAGGACTTCACATAGATGAAGTAAAAGAGCCTGAGAAGTTTCTCATGAATGATAATCTAATCATTCCTCCGAAAGCTGATACAAGTGATGTAAAGATAATAAAAGGACCAAATATAAAAGAAGTTCCGGTTAAGGAGCCTGTAAAGAATGAGATAGAAGCCGAGGTCTTACTCAAACTCGGCAATAATATTACCACTGATGACATCATGCCTGCTGGCTCAAAGGTTCTTCCATTCAGGTCCAATATCCCTGCCATCTCTGAATTTGTTTTCGAAAATATTGATAGGACTTTCAGCAGTCGTGCACATGAAGCAAAGTCAAAGGGTGGTGGAATTATAGTAGGTGGCGAGAATTATGGCCAGGGCTCATCAAGGGAACATGCTGCAATTGCACCGATGTATCTTGGACTTCAGGCAGTTATTGCAAAGTCATTTGCAAGGATACACAGATCCAACCTGATAAACTTTGGCATACTCCCATTACAGTTCTCAAGACCTGAAGACTATGATAAACTCGACCACGGCGACAGGCTACTGCTAAAAGACGTTAAGGAGTCGTTATCAGAAAATCAGTCGTATAGTGTACATAATCTTACAAAGAATTATTCATTCGAGGTGTTTTCGAATCTCAATGATCGGGAGAAAGAAATCATATTAGCTGGCGGCTTACTGCCATTTACAAAGAAGTACGTGTAAAAAAACGCTTAAACTTTAAAAAATAGCCTAACAAATAGGTTATATGGGAAAGGCTGTTGAAGAATTTTTATACGACACCTTCAAGTAAAACCTATTGAGGCGTAAACGAATAAAGCTTTAATCTGTAAGGCACTTACAACTGCCAGATAAATTATCTTGTCGATTATAAAAATTCTGAGATAGCCTTTCCCATATTCGAGAGAGAACACCCGAAAAATTTGACAAGAAAACCGTATAAAAGGTAAATTAAAAGATACTTTTGGGCCGCTAGCTCAGTTGGTAGAGCACCGCCCTTTTAAGGCGGGAGTCGTTGGTTCGAATCCAACGCGGCTCACCAGAAACGTCCCCATCGTCTAGCTCGGCCTAGGACATCGCCCTTTCAAGGCGGTAACACGGGTTCAAATCCCGTTGGGGACGCCAGTAAAATCAAGGGATTGCACATGCAACCCTTTAACAAATGATTTAAGCTAATTCTGAAAGATTAACCAATCCGACAGATGAGACAACTTTCTCCAAAATTCTATCCCCCGTTATTTTATCCTCTATGAATAGACAGAAGGCTTTGAACAAATCTTCTGATGATACAAGGGAAATATTCATGTCCTGTGCTCTTGGTATTGTAAATGGGGTAAAATTGGGCCGTTCATTTGTATTTCGTTCTTCTAAAGGCAGATTTTTCCATGGATTTCCCAGAAGTATTCCTTTGCATTTTGTACCTATTTTTTCGTCGTACTCGAGCATGTAGTCGATTAATTGTCTTAAGTGGGAAAGAGAAATACTCTGTTCTAACCCTATTATTTTGACAGGATATTCTATATCCTGGTAAATCAGACAATATTCCTCATCTGAATATTTTACTGGTTCAACTTTTCCTCCTAATTCTATAAGGCATTTGTGAGAAATATTTTCAAGTTCGAATCCATCACTATAAAGCAGTTTTTTGTATGACTCAATCTCTTTCTTTTTTTCTTCCATGGTAGCTATCTGTTTTTGATAACTCGAGATTTTTTCAGACAATTCCTTAATTTCTGATTCAAATTGACTGATTAAAGGCACCTCTACTTTATTAACCCACTCAGGAGTTAGTGGGGATTGAGGTTTTTCTGACAAATCTTCTGGTAGCGGTTTTCCCATTTTAGACATAAAATTATTTTTATTCTGCATATAGAATCATCTCAAATAATATATGATTTTAATGTTTCTTGTGTCAACAGGGAAACAGTGTGAGAGATTATTTATTAAGGAATCGTGCGGCGGCATTCTTTCACATCACAACAGCCTCGGGAAATTTTCTGAAGTCCTTTTTGTCAAAGGTATAAACCGGCCTGATTCCAGAAATTCGTGATTTGGCCAATATCATTGCATCACCAAATTTGAGATTCTCAGCGGCATAGAGCCTCAATGCATCAAGAACAATGTTATCGGATTCTATCTCGATAACAGGCAAAGTCTCAAGGCTTTCGACCTTTTCCCTGACCTCATTTTTGGGTAATTTGTATATTTTTTCAAGGACATAAACGAGCTCTATTATCACTATCAGGGGAATAAACAGCACACTGTTTTCAGTGGCAGCTTCCTTGATCAGCTTCTTGAATTTCTCCCGTTTTTCTGCGGAATCACCTGTCAGAAATCTGATGAGGATACTGGTATCAATAATTCCTTTATACATCGAC
>VGWY01000101.1 GCA_016873575.1 Nitrospira sp.
AAATTGGCGTAACACCCTGAGAAAATGTGATTGACATTCTCTATGGTCTACTGGTATATATAAAAACTTATGATAGCGAAGACAGAAAAGATATGGATGGATGGAAAGCTAACAGATTGGGACAGTGCTACTGTGCATGTCCTGACCCATACCCTTCACTACGGTCTCGGTGTCTTTGAAGGGATCAGATGCTATGAGACGCAGAAAGGTTCTGCAATATTCAGACTCAATGAGCATATAGACAGACTTTTCAACTCTGCACATATATTTTTGATAAATATTCCCTATTCCAAGGAAGAGATTAAGGACGCAATAATCAAAACGGTAAAAGTAAATAAGCTTAAAGCATGTTATATCAGGCCACTTGTTTATATCGGATTCGGTGCTATGGGACTCTATTCAAAAGAAAATCCTGTTAATGTTTCTATTGCAGTATGGTCATGGGGAGCATATCTTGGCGACAAAGGACTGAAAGAAGGTATCAGGGTCAAAACCTCATCCTTTATAAGGAACCATGTTAATGCAAATATGACAAGGGCTAAGGTTTGTGGATACTATGTAAATTCACAGCTTGCAAAAAAAGAGGCAATTGCGTGTGGTTATGATGAGGCCATTTTACTTGATACAGAGGGGTATGTGGCTGAAGGAAGCGGTGAGAACATTTTTATAGCAAGAAATGGCATATTGAAGACAACGCCTCTTACATCGATACTCGAAGGAATAACAAGAAACAGCATTATTGAGTTGGCAAATAACGAAGGTATCAAGGTGAGAGAAGAAAGGTTTACACGAGATGAATTATATATCTCCGACGAGGCGTTCTTCACTGGCACGGCTGCAGAGGTTACCCCTATAAGAGAAATTGATGGAAGAACAATCGGAAATGGAAAACCCGGTGAAATAACAAAAAAGCTACAATCTGTCTTTTTTAATATAGTAAAAGGTAAAGAGAAAAAATATAACTTCTGGTTGACAAAAATATAAAAGGCCTGTGTAACTTCGCAGGCCTTTTATATTGAGATTACTTAAATTCTTTTACAATACCAACCTACTATTTTGGTGGTACAGGTGTTGTTGGAGCTGGTGCAGGTGCAGCAGCAGGTTCTGGAGTTGCAGGTGCAGCTGCAGGAGCCTCAGCCTTTTTATGGCATTTTCCACAGTCTGCCTCGGTAGATTGTGAGAATGCCTTTTTACCATCGTGGCAAATTCCACAGTATTCAGCCTTGCTATGTCCTTCTTTTGTCATCTTGAATGCACCCTTTTTCATGGCAAATGGCTTTGGATGGCAGTCATTACATTTCATGCCCTGTTTTGCACCGTGGGTATCTCCGTTAAATATAACCTTACCAGCATCTCCGCCAGCGTACTCAACTGATTTACCAGGAGGACTTGCTATAGCACTACCAAGAAATGCAACAGCGATTATCAAGACCAGCGCTAATATTGTAGTTCTCACTCTTTTTCACCCCCTTTCGTAAAGGAATTTCAAAATCCTGAAAATCAGGAATCAAATACCATGCCAGAAAAACTCTATCCAGATAAGGCACTCTTCCAAAAGATATTCCCCAAATAGGGAATATCTTTTTAAAGGGAATTTCATTTGCAACGATATTTATAATGAAAAACCAATGATACTGTCAAGGAGAAAATGTTGAATGTCAATTAAAAATTAAAAGTGAACCGTTTTTTGCAGATTTAAAATTTAAAAGTGAACACCCTTTGATATCCATTAATATGAGCCTCAAAAAAGGAGGCTTATATTTTGGTACAGTTACACAAGAAGTTTACGGATAATCAAGTCAAAGAACTCATTTCGAGTTTTCAATCCAATATGCCCGGAAACAAAAGGCCAGGCAGATATCTCACAATATTGAAGAGAACATCCTGAAAGAACTGGCCGTTGAAAAGAGATTAATACAGGACAAGAATGTCCCTATCCGATCCTACAATTACAGCTATATCAAAGACCGCTTGGAGAAACACTATCATCAAAACGTATCTCTGCCAACAATTATTAGCAGAGCCAGGCAGCATGACTTTTATTTGAAAAAGTCCAAAAGAACTGCTCATGACCGGGAGGTGTTAACCAACTATACCGGAGAGTTGATTCAACATGATTCTTCATATCATCTCTGGGCACCGGATGCTCAGGAGAAATGGTATCTGATCACCTCCCTGGATGACTTTAGCCGATACATCTTTTATGCAAAATTACTGAGAAAAGAAACCTCATGGGCTCATATTGTAGCCTTAGAATCAATGTTCCTGAAATACGGACTGCCCTTTTCCTATTATGTGGACTGCCATTCCATCTTCAGGTTCGTGCAGGGAAGGGACTCATTCTGGCGAAAACACCACACGCTTACCGATGAAGCTGATCCTCAATGGAAACAGGTCCTAAATGACTGTAACGTGAAGATTATCTATGCCCTATCTCCCCAGGCCAAAGGCAAGATTGAACGTCCTTATCAGTGGCTTCAGGACAGACTCGTAAGAACCTGTGTCAGGGAGAATGTTACTGATATCAGAAAGGCTCAAACAATACTGAATCAGGAAATTTACCGATACAACTACCGGCAGGTCCACTCCACAACACAGGAGATTCCTTATTTGAGATTCCAGCAGGCACTACAAGACAAAAAGTCTCTTTTCAGAGAGTTTGCAATACGACCACCGTATCAATCAGTCAAAGATATTTTTTGCCTGAGGCTCAGCAGAATAGTCGATCCGTACAGAAGAATATCCCTTAATAACCTGCTTCTGAAAGTCAACGACGTTACAACAGGAGATATGGTAAATCTTCGTATCTATCCCATGAATAATAGGTTATCTGAGGTAAGATTCTGGTGTGACGGTCGCCTTGTTGACGTGCAGCGTATTAAAAATAGCGATCTCAATATTGCATTCTTTTAGCTATGCACACCCGTAAAGAATCCCATAACACTCTATCTCTTATGGGATTCTTTACGATTGCTCTACATGTATAGTTATTCGATTGGTTCACCCCTCTTTAAAGAACAATTATGGGTGTTCACTTTTAATTCTTAAACGGTTCACTTTTAAATTTTAGCTAACAGGAGAAAATGTTGAAATTACATTATCTCTATGGATGAAAAGAAAAATGGTATCTCATACGCAGCAGATTCTTTTGAATCTGAGCCATGAATAATATTATGTTCAATGTCTGAAGCGAAATCAGCCCTGATAGTTTTAGGGGCAGCATCCCTGGGATTGGTTGCTCCCATAATCTCTCTGACTTTATGGATTGCATGTTCGCCTTCGACCACCATCACCACAATCGGGCCCTCTGTCATAAAACTGGTAAGACTTTCGTAAAAAGGTCTTTCCTTATGTACAATATAAAACCCTTTTGCCTCGTCTTTGGACAGATTGAGCATCTTCAAAGCTGCTATCCTGAGTCCTTTCTGTTCAAATCTCCTTATAACCTCACCGATGAGATTTTTTTTCACTCCGTCAGGTTTCACTATCGCTAATGTTCTCTCCATTCCTCCTCCGCCTATATTGACAGTTTCTTTATTAATTTTCTCACAGTTCCACAGGATTTCCTGAATTGTGTTTTTTCCTCTTTGGTGAGTTTCACTTCTACAATTTTCTCAACGCCTTCTTTTCCAAGTATAACAGGGACCCCCATATAAATATCTTTAATCCCATATTCTCCATTCAGGTAAGCAGCGCAGGGAAGTATCCTCTTTTCGTCAAAGAGGATTGACTTAATCATCTGGAATGTTGATGCTGCCGGGGCATAATATGCACTTCCAGATTTCAGGAAAGCGACGATTTCTGCTCCGCCATTTCTTGTCCTCTCTATCAACGACTCGATTTTCCTTTTGGGCAGGAGTTCTGTTACTGGTATCCCCTTCAGCACTGTAAACCTTGAAAGGGGTACCATGTCATCACCATGTCCTCCGAGTACAAGCGCTTCGACATCTTCAGGTGATACTTTCAGTTCCCATGAGAGGAAAGCCTTTAATCTTGAGGCATCAAGGATACCACCCATACCCATAACACGCTTGCAGGAAAACTCAGTGGTCTTCCATGCAAGTTGTGCCATGACATCCATCGGATTTGTTACAACGATTATGATAGCATTCGGAGAGATTTTTGCTATCTCAGTGCATACTCCCCTGACTATGTCAGTATTTGCGTGGAGGAGGTCGCCTCTGGACATGCCTAATTTTCGTGTAAGACCTGCAGTGATAATAACAATATCAGAATTTGCTGTGTCAGAATAAGTATTTGTCCCATGAATGGTAGATGAAGAATTCCAGAGAGGACAGGCTTCTGCAAGGTCAAGGGCCTTACCCTGAGGCATTCCTTCAACGATATCAAACAGAACAACATCAGCAATACCTGATTGCACAACAAGCTGTGCGATTGTTGCACCAACATTCCCGGCGCCTATGATGGAAACCTTTTTCTTCATTGAGGGAATAATTAGTGTTTGTCCATAAACCCAGATTTTCTGTCATTCCTGACCCCATTTTCATGAGGGTAAACTCCAGCAGGTATCCAGAACCTATTGAAGTCACTGGATTCCCGTTTTCACGGGAATGACGCAAGGGCAATTTATAAACAGACTCTAATTATAAAGAAAAGGAAAGAACAATGGCAAGGAATTTGGAAAAGGTACAGTATGCCAACACGTTTTCATGATCCATCACTTATATTTTCAGAGAGCGTCTCGAGTTTCACCTTTGCTATCCTCTGTCCGACCATCTCGGAGATAGTTATCTTTTTCCCGTCTGTTTCAACAACATCACCAACCTTTGGTATCCTCTGGAGGGTTGTCAATAAAAAACCACTCAGGGTTTCATATTCTGAAGATTCAGGTATCTCTATCCCGTAATCTTCTTTCAGATCCCTTACACTGATGGATGCATCTACTATGAAGGTTCCCTTGCTAATCTGTATTACAGGGCTCTCTACGTCATATTCATCCCTTATCTCTCCGACGATTTCTTCTAAAAGGTCCTCCATGGTAACCAGACCTGATACCCCGCCATATTCGTCTATGACCAGGGCCATATGAATCCTTTTCTTCTGCATCTCTTTCAGGAGATTGCTTATCTTCATTGTCTCGGGGATGAAAAATGGCGGTTTGATAAGCTTTCGTATATCCACTACATCCTTTGTTAGTGCATTCAGGAAATCCTTTGCATACAGAATTCCGCGAATATCGTTCATGTCTCTTCCGATGACAGGGTAACGGGAAAACTGTTCTTCTGTAAGAATGTTTTTTATATCTTCAACAGACATGTTGCGGTTAATTGTTACCATCTGCGTTGAAGGCACCATGACCTCTTTAGCCGACATATCCGTGAATTCAAAGACACTGTGTATCAATGCCTGTTCTGCAGGCTCAAACACTCCCTGTTCTCCACCTTCCTTTATCAGCATTTTTATCTCTTCCTCTGATATATATGCCCTTTCTGTGAAGGTTTTTCTCCCGAATGGTTTCAGTAAGAGGTTCGTGCTCAACATGAGAATCTTTACAAAGACAGTAGTTACCTTTGAGAATAAATCAACAAGCTTTGCTGTTTTGAGTCCAACCCATTCAGGGTTTGTCAGGGCTATTGATTTCGGGATAAGCTCACCGAAAACAAGTAAAAAATACGTTATCACAATCGATACTATTCCTATTGCAATAGCCTCACTGGATGCAGAGATTAGTTTGATCGGAACCTCACGGATTGCGGGTTTGAGGATCTCTATTGCTGTTGTTCCACCGATGGCTGATGCAATAACACCGGCAAAGGTAATGGCTATCTGAATGGTGGCAAGGAACCGATCAGGTTCTTCTTTGAATTTATGTAATATCGAAGCAGTCGTATTGCCTTCTTCCATAAGCTGCTTGAGTCTGCTTTTCCTTGCTGTAACAACTGCTATTTCGGCTGCTGCAAAGATGCCGTTTAAGAAAATGAAGATGATAATAAGAAGAATATCAGACCACATATAAATAGATGTTAGATTAATATCTCAATGATGGCATCTGCCATCCTTGATGTTGTTGCGGCTGTCGTGTCATCAGGTGTTGGCTTCAGATCATATGTCACGTCTTTCCCTTCTTCAACAACAGACGCAATAGCTGTCTCCAGCCTTTCAGCCGCCGTGAATTCACCTAAATGTCTCAGCATCATAACACCTGAAAGTATCATAGCAAGGGGATTGACTTTGTTCAATCCCTTGTATTTCGGGGCACTTCCATGTACGGGCTCGAAAACAGCATATTCTTCTCCAAGGTTAGCACCCGGAGCAACACCGAGCCCTCCTATAAGGCCGGCTGCGAGATCAGATACAATGTCACCGTACAGATTTGGGAGGACTAATATGTCATAAAGCTCTGGTTTCTGTACAAGCTGCATGCACATGTTGTCTACTATACGGTCTTCAAATTCAATGTCAGGATACTTTTGTGCAACATTCCTTGCGGTTTCAAGGAAGAGCCCGTCAGAATATTTCATAATATTCGCTTTATGGACTGCGGTAACTTTTCTCCTTTTATTTTTTCTTGCATACTCGAATGCGAATCGCACAATGCGTTCAGTACCAAAAACTGATATAGGTTTTATGCTGATGCCTGAGTCAGGTCTGATGGACTTGCCGGTTAATTCATGAATTACATCAATAACTTTTTTTGCATGATCTGAACCCTTTTCAAATTCAATACCTGCGTACAAGTCCTCTGTGTTTTCTCTTATGATAACAAGATCAATGTCCTTAAATCTTGTTTTTACACCCTTAAAGGTTTTTGATGGCCTCAGACAACAATAGAGATCGAGAATCTGTCTCAGGGTAACATTCACACTCCTGAACCCTGTTCCAACCGGAGTTGTAACAGGACCCTTTATCGCTATTTTGTTCTGTTTTATAGAATCAATTACCCTCTGGGGTAAAAGTGTCCCCTCCTTTTCAAAGACATCTATCCCTGCTTCCTGAATATCCCATTTGATAGAAATGCCGGTGGCTTCAATAACCCTTTTTGTGGCCTCAGATATTTCAGGCCCTGTGCCGTCTCCTGGAATTAGGGTAATTGAATACATTATGGATTTACGGTGAATATCTTCTGCACAACTTCTGGATAAGTGGCAATTAACCTCAGTTCATCATCTGTCAGGGGTTTCTGTGTGTGCAGATTTGCATATTGCACGAGTTCAAGAACCCTTCGAGCCTCATTGTCATCGTGGAAATGGATGCCGAGTTTATCACAAACATGCCTGAATCCTTTAATACCCCCATACTCTCCTGTGGTGATTATCCTTCCGGTCTCAGAGAGTTCCGGTTCTCCTCTTCCAACATCCTCAGGGTCATAGAGCTCATAGTTACGTCTGTCTTTCAGAGCTCCATCTGCATGAATCCCTGATTCATGGGCAAAGGCATTTGCACCTACACCAGGCTGATTAATAGGTATGGGTATATTAAATGCATACGATGCATATCTGCCAATCTTCCACGCCTTCTTGAGGTCTACATGTTCGTCGAGAGGAACTTTGTTTTTAAGACCCTGTGAGTATTTGAGTGCCAAAATAGTTGATACAAGATCACAATTGCCACAACGCTCTCCATAACCATTGAGGGTTGTATTGATATAAGAATCAACCCCGCCTTCTATAGCTCCCTGTGCACCTGCAACTGAAACCGCCTCTGCCATTCCAAGGTCGTTGTGACAGTGCATCTCTATAGGGAATTTTGTTGCAAGAACAAGCGCCTTTGTCCTCTCATATATGGTTATCGGGTCGTCTGTACCAAGTGTATCACAATATCGGAAACGATCTGCACCAGATTCTTTGCCTGCAAGGGTGAACTCTATAAGCTTGTCAAGTTCAGTCCTCGATGCATCTTCTGCATTTACCCCTACAGTTTCTGCTCCAAGTTCCTTAGCAGTCTTTACAGCCTCAACAAGGGATTTAATGATGTCTTTAAATGTCTTTCTCCCCTGGAATTTCCCCTGTATCATTATCTCCGATGTTGAGATCGAGATATTTATATGTTTGATCTCGGGGCAATTTTTGAAGGTAAGCCTTACATCTTCAGGGATTGCCCTGCACCAACCCTCGAGGTGGATCCTTTTTATTGCTCCGAGTTTTACCAGTTCGAGGTTTGCATTGATATAATTAATCTCATGTTTCAGTGTCGGAAAACCCACTTCACTTTGATAGATACCCATTTCATCAAGATATACGTTTAACATCGTCTTGGAAA
Organism: Nitrospira sp.; assembly: GCA_016873575.1. Classification (GTDB taxonomy): domain Bacteria; phylum Nitrospirota; class Thermodesulfovibrionia; order Thermodesulfovibrionales; family SM23-35; genus VGWY01. Next base: position 8,221 of record VGWY01000101.1, read on the forward strand.
GTTTCGGTAAAAGTATTCGGGATGTCTGGACGCCATCCCTGTTTGTAACGTCAATTAAAAATACCTTGCCTTTCATATAACCCCTTCGTTGTTAATGTTTACTAAGAAGTTCATAAGTAAAACCACATTCAGTACATACTATGTCATTCCGGGCTTGACCCGGAATCCAGGGTTTTTCTGGATTCCCGCTTCCGCGGGAATGACAGACATGTGGCTATACTTATGGTCTCATTAGTAACATTGAGAACAAATTATAGATTAGTAAATATATTAGCATAAATTGCTCAGTAGTTCATAACTAAAGCAACATACTTGATTTACTCAGTATAAGTTAAACCCATCAAAAAACGTTTCTGTCATGCCGGCTTGACCGGCCTTTCTTCATGAAGGATTCTCGATACGAGTCTTCGCTGAGAGTCGCTCCGACCCGACAAGCCTGCGCCTGTGTGCTGGACTTACGCAGACAGGCAGGAATGACATCAAGCGCCCGATGCATGTCCCATCTGCAATGTCCTTGCCGGAGAATACAATATTGACGAATGTCCTGTTCCCGTCACCGGCACACATCCAGGATGCAGATGCAGCATCCGTCCAGCGGGAAACATGTTGTCGGGACTGTAAAAGATAAACCATGGAAGGTGGTTCTCAAAAAATTGTAATTTACACAATAGTCTCAGCATCGTGGACGGTTTCTGACCTCCATTTAGTCCTTCCTGAACTAAAGCGTTGTAACTTTTCTCTGAATTTTATAAACTTTAATTAGAAATCATTAAACATAAGAGACAGGAGGTGTCGGATATGGCGGACAT
>VGWY01000102.1 GCA_016873575.1 Nitrospira sp.
CTCCACCCTTATCTCCTTTCTTGCCATAAGACCTCCGTCGTTTAGTTTTAACAGATATCTTATGACATGCCAAAAGGTGGGGAATTATCCTGATCCCAAGTGGGGAATTATTCTGAAACTAACTGGGGAATTCTTTTGGAACTAAGTGGGGATTTTCGCTGAAACTCGACAATTTGGAGTCTTTTTATTGCGATTCGCATGTTGTAATGAATGATAAGCGGATAAAAATTATGAAACTCAAGGATTTCAATACTGAAGATAATTTAGTAATCATTGGTATTGCAGGACAAGGTAAATCAATATTTCTTCGCCATTTATGCGCTGATGAATTGAGAAATGGTCAGTATATACCACTATTTGTTGAATTAAGACGAATCCAGAAGAATCAAACTCTTAAAGAAAGATTATTTATTGATTTTCAGAATCTGGGGCTTACAGTGGATGATAAACTTTTTGATGTCCTTGCGGAATCTGGAAAGGTTCTCTTGTTGTTAGACGCTTTTGATGAGGTACCGGAAGACGAGAAACCGCGGATTCTAACTGAAATACAAGATTTGGCCTTATCAAAAGAAAATCTAAGAATCATTGTAACATCGCGTCCGAATAATAATATAGAAATGTCCCCGCATTTTAGAGTTGTAAATCTAGATGATCTCAGAGGAGGCGAGTATAAAAAGGTTATTGGTAAATTAACGATTGATAGCACAATGGCAACTAATCTCATTTCGCATGTTGAAAGTCACTCGGCACACCTAAAGGGGTTACTATGCACACCTTTAATGGTGACATTGCTTGTAATTTCTTATAAATCATACCATCAGCTTCCCACCCAACTGAGTGATTTTTATGATTCTCTTTTTCAAGCTCTCCTACAACGACATGACGGATCCAAACCGGGATACAAAAGGGAACGGTCCTGTAAACTTGATGACATACAGTATCGGCATGTTTTTGAAACGATCTGTATTATTGCAAAAAGATCAGGAGAGTATTCTTTTAGACATAAGGATATATATGATTTTACAAAACAAGCTTTACTTGATAATAAATTTGCTGAAAATCCCGATAATTTTCTCAGTGACATTATAAGAATTACATGTTTAATCTTGAGAGACGGTGAAGAATATCGATTTATTCATAAGAGTGTACAGGAGTATTATTCAGCTTCCTTCCTTGCAAGAAAACCCGAAGTGTGGATTAAAGAGTTTTATCACAAACTGATTGGGAGAAAATCATCTTATAGGTGGGAAAATGAAGTGGCTTTTCTTAGTGAAATAGATAAATATCGCTATAGCAAATTCTTTTTATTGCCATATTTACTATTATTAGTGGATGGAAATGAAGATACTCTACTTGAAAAGAACAAAGATAATGCATTAAAAAATGTTTACAGTCGTATGCTCAGTGTGAAGCTTGGGTTTAGCATGGCGGGAGATACTATACGCATTGGTTTGTTTCGCCTTGGTCACGATGAATTTCTTTCTTTTGGATTGCCTGTTATTTTTCATGGCATTGTAGATTGGTTTTTTAAATTTGATTATAGTCCTATGAAAGATTTAATTAAATCCTTAAAGGATATTGCTCCATCAGAGGAGCCTATTTTTGGGAAAGTATATGACTTAACAGTTAAGGATTTAGTCGATAAAGGTTTTATGAAGAAAGAACTCGAATCATTTGTAATCAAAATCACAGACAAAATTTTTGACTTAGGTCTTAAAACTCTGCAATCAATAAAAGAGGCCGAACATAATGACATTATTAGCGATCTTATTTGAAAAGTCTGATTGCGGTAAGGGCAATACAGATTCGAACACAATATAGTTAGCTATTTATTGTAAAACATAATCCGCAGTAACAGAAAGATGGCCTCTTTATTAGATTGTAGGTGAAAGAAATAATCTCGTTTTTTGATTTAAACAATTTCTTTTTATACCCTACCTTTAACTACAGAAGATAAAAAAAGTATTCTGTTGACATAACTGAAATAAGTGCTGATCTGAAATAATTAAGTATGGTTTTCCTGGAATTGCGCCCACATCAACCAATCTGCACAAATCTGCTTATTTCTGCAACAGGAATTATTGGACGTATTCCCTGAAATACTTTAAAAATTCCCCGGGAGTGACGATTTTCAGGTTTGAGTGGATATTGAGATTTTTGTCTATAAAATGCTTCCTGTCCCATGTGATAAGGTAATCAGCGCCTGAGCTTACCGCAGAGGCAAGAATAGGTGCATCATCATAAGTAATTACTTTTAAAAATCTTTCAACGTCCTTTTGGTGAGGGTCATCAATTAACACTGGTGCAAGGAGTTCAATAAACTCTCTGTATTCGTTCAGCATCTCTGGCAGCTTCTCTTCAATATTCCTGTCTGCCTCAACAATAACCTGTCTTGAGACAATGACTTCTATCAAACCGATTTCAGCAAGCTGCAACACCGCCCTTGCAGCACCCCTTGAAGATGCAACGCCGGCAATCAAAGCGCTTGTGTCAAGAAAGACCTTAGGCCTTTGTTTTCGCATATGTTTCTTTGGAGTATCTTTTCCTCTGCTCCCTCAGGTTTTTAAGAAGACTATCAAGTGTTAAGCCTTTTTTCTTTATTTCGCTCTCGATTTTTCTTGATATGATATCACCGGCGAGATGCCTCGGCACAAGGATAAGCACATCACCAATTTTTAAGACATTGAGCATGTCTTCTTTGCCAAGGCCGAGCTCTTTTCTGTATTCATATGGGATAGTCAGTTGTCCCCTTTCTCTCAGTTTAACAACGGGCATATTTGCAATCCTCCTTTCTGATTATCTGATATTCTTATTATACGTTAAACAGATATTTGTTTCAATCAATTGATTTTGCTCAAAGTGGAAGGTTTTTTAGACATTGTATAATCCCCCGTTAACTGGCAATAAATGCCACTTCAGGGTGAAACCAAAAAGAGGCTTGAAGATAATGGACCCGGAGGAGTTTTTGAAGCTAAGGTGAAAATCTTATATAATTTTCCCAGTAGTGCAAAAGCTCTTTTGTTGCTTTAAGATCTCCAACGCAGTATTTTGCTATATCTATGTAACGGCCTGCCTTGAATAGGTCTTTAACCTCATATCCAGTAATGCCACTTTCTTTAGGGCTCTTTATGCCAAATGTCCTGCACCACATGTCAAGACTGAATCTCCTTCGGGAGGCACCAAAGAATGTGAGATGATCGAGCAGGTCTATATGTGAATCGTTGTATCTGCTTGGCATTAAATCTTTGGTTGGTTTTATTTTGTGGACAGCAGAGCGGATCAGAATGAAAGGACAGTCAAACCCCCTCCCATTAAAGGTTATAAACTGGTCATATCCCTTTATCACATTCCAGAATTTCTCAATGATTTCCTTTTCTATCCCTGTTTCATACCGTATATTATCTTCCTCAAAAGGAAGTAAAGGGTCACCAGTGGTCTGAAAAAATACAGAGCCTTTGTGGGTATCAGGATTGAGTAATCCAATAGTGACGATCTCAGATGTCTGAGGATAAAAAGAGAGGCGGTCTTTTACCTCTGTTTTTTCGTCTTCTGTCTCTGCATATCGCAGAAGATATTCCTGCGTTGCCCTGTCAAGGGATTCAAAATCCTTTCCAACTGTCTCTATATCAAATATAACCCTGGACATCATTTCCCCAGATATTTTTCAAAGTCTACGATAACATATTTTTTGCCTTTCTGGATTACTTTGTGCCCTTCCTTCTCCAAAAGTTTCTTTTGAGCCTCTATCCCTCCAGGGTATTTTTCATTGAGTTCTCCATTTGATTTCAATGTCCGCCAGTAAGGGGTAATGTTTTTCTTCCCTTCTGCCTCTGCCTCCTCTGCTGCATGAGCTGCAATCCATGCGAAAATCCCGGTAGTTATTGGACAACAGATGGTTGCACCATGTCTTTTAGCAAGTAGTACACGAATTTCATTTATAGTAATCAGTTTGCCCTTAGGAACCTTTTTCATAATTTCATCTACTTCTTTTGGTGCAGGAATCACAACAGTACCTTCTCCCCATTTTTTACTCATCTTGTCGGTGATTTCCTCGACTTTTGGCAAACCTTTACTGTCTAACAGTTTTTCCTGCCATGATTTTTGTTTGCTGCTCATCGATTTACCTCCTTACCTCTTTTTCACCAAGGCATAAAAGACATCAATAGATTCAAACCTATCCTGTTCATAGTTACTAATACGGTCATAAGTATGAAGACATTGATTATAAAATCCCTCCTCACCTCCCTTTGCTAAAGGGAGGCAATGTACCCCTCTTTGGCAAAGAGGGGCAAGGGGAGATTTTTCAATAATGATGCCTTACTTATGCACTTCTTAGTAATTTTAAAATTTTGACAAACGTTTGTAAAGAATATATAATTCTCTTAAACATAACAATATTGTTAAGATATATGGAACAAGAAATAGCTGAGTATCAGGCAAAGAATTTAAAGATTGATGTAACACAGGTTGTCAGGGAGTTCTGGGAGATCATGCTGTTGAAGGGACTTTTTGACTCTCGTGAAGGTAAGTTTCTCATATTCAAGGGCGGAACTGCATTAAGGCTTGTGTACGGCTCGCCCCGTTTTTCCGAAGACCTTGACTTCTCACTTATTGAGGATAAAATAAAGGGCAAATTTAGTCTCCTTATTGAAAAAATCATTTCTCCATATTCAGAAATCACAATAACAGATTTAGAAGAAAAATATTATACATACCTCGGAGAACTCAAGATTACACAGGATTATCTCCCAATGCCTTTCAGAATAAAGATAGAGATATCTAAAAGGCGTGAAAGAGCTTATAAATCTGAACTGGCGGTTATATCCTCCACTGTTTCTACAGTGCAATGCCTTGGTAGAGTGGCCTTACTGGAACAACTGTACAAGGATAAGATTACTTGTTGTAAAGAAAGAGCAAAGCCAAAAGATCTTTTTGATTTGTGGTATATATGTCAGAAACTTCAACGGCCATATAAACCCGAGACCATCTCAATACCGAAAAAAGAACTTGTACGCGAACTGAAAAAATATCTTCCAAAGGATTTCTGGCCTGTAATAGATAAACTAAAGGCATGAAGACGATAGCTCTCATAAAGTCTATGGAGCGATTCAACAAGCCCTTTTATACGCTTGCAGACCTCGAAAAAATAGCTGGTCTTTCGAGAAGAAGCCTTTATGTGACAGTGAAGAGATTGGTTGATAAAGGAGTGTTGGAAAGGATAGGCAGGGGCATTTATTGCCCCTTCACAGCAAAACCATCCATAGAGAAAATTGCTGCATCTCTTTACATGCCAAACTACCTTTCATTTGAATCTTCACTTTCAAGGTATGGTATTCTCAATCTTGTGCCCTACACATTGACATTTGCCACAACAAGGAAGACCAGAAGACTTACTGTTGAAGGAAGGGACATAGAGTTCAGACAGATCAAAAAAGAGCTTTTCTGGGGCTATGAGATTAAGGGAGGAATTTATGTTGCAAAGCCAGAAAAGGCATTTCTTGACCTTGTTTATCTTGTTTCAAAGGGGATGGCCTCTTTAAATTTAGACGAACTTGATACAAAGAAGCTTTCAATAATAACACTGAAAGAGTTTTCAAAGAGATTCCCGAAGTATACTCAAAAATACCTGGATAGAATTATTTCATGATGCCTTTGGCAATTCCTTAAAGACCTTCCATGTCTTCATAAGGTCTACAGCCCTCTGAAGTTGTATATCGTCTTTCTCATCTACTTCTAAAGGAACTATTTCCTCAGGCTCTCCGGGTTTTTCCTCTATCTGTTTATCCTTAAAAGACCTCTGGAGGTCTTTTTCCCTTATTACAAGGTGGCTTTTATGTTTATCATTAGTTGCAAGTTTTACAATGATATCAGGCACAATTCCTGTTGCATGGATGGAAATCCCCTTTGGTGTGTAATATTTTGCCGTTGTCAGCCTGATGCCTGAACCATCGCTAAGTGGGATTACTGATTGCACAGACCCTTTACCAAAGGTTTGTGTCCCAAGGAGTACAGCCCTGTTCCAGTCTCTTAAGGCACCTGCAACAATCTCTGATGCACTTGCACTTCCCTCATTCACCAAGACAACCATGGGTATTGTGGAGGTAGAGCCATCTCCTTCGGTTTGAAACTCTGTCCTTTCACCTGTTTTACTCTTTGTATAGACGACCAATTTCCCTGATGGGAGGAACTGACTTGAAACACTCACAGCGCTATTGAGAAGCCCTCCTGGATTATTCCTGAGGTCGAGGATAAGGGCGTTGATCTTCTCTTGTGTCAGCTTATCTAAAGCTTGAGAGAGATATGCAGCAGTCTGTTCCTGAAACTGGCTTATCTTTATATAACCGATACCGTCTCCTAAAGTCTTTGACTTTACACTCTTTATCTTTATTACTTCTCTTGTTATGGTAAAGTCCTTTGTCTCTTTCCAACCCTCTCTGACTATTGTTACCGTGACTTGCGTATTCGGTGCACCACGCATCTTACTGACAGCATCATGAAGAGCCATATCCTTTGTAAACTCATTGTTTATCTTTATGATCTTATCGCCTGCCTTTATGCCAGCCTTGTATGCCGGGGTATCTTCAATCGGTGCTATGACTGTCAGCATACCATCCTTTATCCCTATCTGAATTCCGATGCCTCCAAACTCTCCTTTCGTTTCAACCTGCATTTCTTTATAAGCCTCAGGAGTCATGAAACCTGAATGAGGGTCGAGTGAACTGATCATTCCTTTAATCGCACCATAGATCAAATCTTTGGCTTTTACATCTTCCACATAGTTCTTTCTGACAATGGAAAGGACTTCTGTAAAGATCTTTAATTCCTCATATCCAGCCTCTGCACCCACAGTGGTTATAGACAATCTTCCGATAAGAATACCTGTGGAAATAAACGCTAATATGATAACTGCTATCAGGATTATCTTTTTCTTGTTACTCATATATATCCTCCAAGATTTATCTTCTTTTCAGCCAGTGTAATGGATTAACGGGCTTCCCCTTATATCGCAGTTCAAAATAAAGGCCAGAGGCATTCAGAATGCCTGAATTTCCAACCTGCCCGATTGTCTGTCCTCCTTTTATTATATCTCCAACTTTAGAAAAAATCTCTGATAGGCTTCCATAGAGGGTGTGGTAACCATCACCGTGGGTTACAATGATGAGCTGGCCATAGCCTTTGAACCACTCTGCAAAAACTACTTTGCCATCATGGACGGCCTTTGCGGTGGAATCAGCGCCTGACTGTATATATATACCGCTTCTGAATACAGGGGTATTAAACTGGGGATCCCTTTGAGAACCATACGGGATTGCTATTTTCCCTTCAACAGGCCAGGGAAGTCTACCTTTCAGTCCTGAAAAACCTTTTGCAGTATATGTATCTGTCTTCTCAGATTCTTTGATAATCTCAAGGAGCCTTTTTGAGGCGTTATTGAGCTCCTCGATCATCTTTTTATAGGAGCCCTTTTCTTTTCTGACTGAAGCGAGCATCGTTTCTTTATCTTTCCTCTTTTCTGCAAGTGCTGCTTCCTTATCCCTGATTTTCTCTTCGTTCTTCAAAAGTTCTGCCCCGAGCTTTGTGAGCCGTTTCTCTTTCTCGTTCAGGCCTTCAAGGTTTGTTTTATAGTGCTTCAGGACATTATGTTCAGAGGCAGTAACATATTGTAATGATTTCCATGCCTTCATCAGTTGTGAAGTGTCTTCACCACTTGTGAGTAATATCGCAAAATCACCCGAATGCCCATATTTCTGCAATGCCCTGAGTTTTCTCCTGATCCATTCCTTCTTTCTTTCAATATTCCTTCTATTGTTGGAAATTTCAGCTTCTACCTTTGATATCTCAGCCTGGGTGTCCATAAATTTTTTTCTGTATTTTGTCAGCTCTCCCCCAACCTGACCGAGTTGTTTGTTGGTCTTTTCGAGGTCATTGAGGATTGAATGCTCACGCTTTTCTGCCTTCTCAAGCTTCTCCTTATGTGTTTTTATTTCTCGCTGTATCTTCTTATATTCATCATGAGGAGTAGCAGCATGACAGCAAACAGCAAACAGTAAACAGCAAACAGTAAACAGCATACAGGATAATAGAAACTTGAATCCTGAATCCTGAATCCTGAATCCTCTGTTTAGTATTTGAGCCTCCCGATAGCTATTGCAGCACCTGTTATCCCAAGTGTGACCCCTGCTAAAGGAAGGAAAAGCGCAATGTGAGCTGGGAAAATGATTGACTTAAAAAGAGGGATGGTAAGGCTGAGCCGAAGAATGATTGTGTAATATAAGGATACAATACCAATGAGACTTAAGAGACCACCACTAAAACCAATAACAGAGCCCTCTATAATGAACGGCGCCCTTATGAACCCTTTCGTTGCACCTAAAAGCTTGTATGTCTCTATCTCCTTATTCCTCCGATAAAAAAGTATCTTCACCGTACTGTAACAGACGAAAATGATCCCGACTGATATGATGATAATAAATATCATGCCTAAGGTCTTAAATCCGACCTTGACAGAATAGAGTGAAGAGAGAAATTTTTCGACATATTCTACCTCACTGACCCCCTTTATCTCCTTCAGCCTCTCAGAGAGTTTTTTTACAGAATCAGGACCTACTGCTTCTTTTTTGAGCTTTATCTCAATTGAGTCAGGGAGGGGATTTTCATCAAGGCCCTCAAGCACGTACTCGGTATTCTTTAAAAAGGATTTGAGTTCTTTCATAGCTTCATCTTTCGGGATGAACCTTACTGTCTCTATAGCAGTATCTTTCTTGACAATGTTGATGATATTTTTTGAATCTTCAGATGAAAGATTATCTTTCAGGTAGATCATCATGGAAAATTTCTCAGGCAGTGTTTTGGTTGCTAAATCAATATTGTAAACAGAAAGGGCAGTAATGGCCATAATGAGAAAACATACTGCTATCGTTATCATGGAAAGCAGGTTTATCCACTTTTCATGTAATATGCTCTGGATAGCAAGCCTGAATGCATAGGAAGTCACTGTTTAACCCTTTTCATCTCCGACAAGATTACC
>VGWY01000103.1 GCA_016873575.1 Nitrospira sp.
TGTTCATCCAACTCTCAATTGTTCTTCTGTCATCTGCTGTACAACTTAATTGCATAGCTTTCTTGGGCATATTCACCTCCTGCCCAAGATTTTATCATATATCTATTATTATTGCAACTAAGCACTAGAATTCCCAGATCTATAGACGATATAGATATTCTTAGATCAGCCCCTGTCCGTCGAACATTGCCATCTGTGAATAATAATCCAAGCACCCATGCCATTCCTGGCGACCATATTGTAAAAAAATCCTCGTTTATATCATCATGTTGAAATCTGTCAAATTTATTCTTCTTTATTGCAAGTAGCCTTGCCTTAGACCTTTTCCTTCTCTTAAGACCATACTGATTCATTATGTTCCCTATTTGTTGTCTTGTGCATCCAAAAGTTTTTGCTATGTCTTCGAGGGATTTCTCTTGCGTATTGTAAAGGTTCTTGAGAAGTTCTTTTTTAAGAGATTGTGTCAAGGGAATTTTTTTAGGGGTAGGACGATTTGCCAAACTTTCTTCATCAAAAAGGTCTCCTTGTTCCACTATAGAACTATCATTTTTTGTTGAAGATATAGTTGACAATGTCATTTATATTTCTTTTATATTACTGGGTATAATCTACAACTTTTTACCAAAATTTGGAATTAAGAAGTACAGAATGAAACTATTACAGAGTTGTTCCTCCATGTCTGTTAGATTAACTACAAATAATATCAGCGATATCCTTTTTGTATAGTTCCCGAACGGCTATATATTCAGCAGCACTTCTTCATCTTTAGACCAGATATTTGATCCAGCCTGTGCAAGGCGTTCTAAGAGGTAATGGCTTGAAAAGATGCCGGAGGGAATCCAGATAGTATATTTACTTTTCATCGTCATCCTCTTCTCTATGAAATCCTGTCTCCATTACCCTTTCAATTTAATTGTTGCAAGAAAAGTTCCCGGATCAACTATCACTATATTCTTATATGATTTTAAATCCTTGAGATGGCGGTCTCCTGAAATGATAAAATCCGCTCTGCCTTCAAGCGCGCATGACAGATATTTGTTGTCGCTCGGATCTTTTGTTATAGCGTCAACTTTAAGTTTTCCCCCGGTGATGATTGCCGCAGACCTAATTTTTTCAATAAATGATTTTATATATTCGGCGCTTTGCCTGTGCCTTTTCATTATCTTCGGATATAAAAGCACGCCGGCTATTTCTGAGATAATATCATCAGATAATAGAAGCGTGATTTTATTGTTGCGAACCAAGGAGATTATCTTTGCGGGATTTGAGCCCGGTTTCAGCAGGGCGCTGACAAACTGGTTGGCGTCAAGTACAACCCTTGTCATTTGCCCGTTTTCTTTGATTTTTGTGATATGCCCTTTCTATAAGACTGCACCGCTTCTTCAATCTCAGTATCAATCAGACTACCGGCTACCTTTTTTATTCCTTTCTGGATTTCGTCAACCATCTGAAAAAATTCCTTACGCTCTTTTTTCATGCTCCGATACTGTTCTATCGGGATAATCGCTACCAGCGGCTTTCCTGCCCTTTCAATAATATACTCGTCATCTTTCAGGGCTACCTCATTCATCACCTGTCCGAGATTTTGCCTGACTTTTATTGCCGAAATTGTCTTTAACATTTTTTACCTCCTGTATCAGTCATTATGACTGTTATGATTGATATAATACCATACATAAGGTAAAAGCAGGAATCTACAATCTTCCTTGCGGCAGACGTTCTAAGAGATAATGGCTTGAAAAGATGCCTGCAGTTATCCAGACATCCGTTAATCTATTGCCCTCTGAGGTCATTTTAAAATCTTATTTATATTCAGCTTATAAGCATAGAACTTGATTTTTATTATACATAATAAGGTAAAAGGCTGTTATAATTTTTAAAAAGACGAGCAAAGGAGAAGCATGATTATTTTAGAAAACATAACAATGAATGAGTTCAAGAAATATCTCAGGCAGACAAAGACCATTGTTTTCCCATTTGGCACTATAGAAGAACACGGGAGCCATCTCCCTCTGAATACAGATTCTCTTATTATTCAAGAGGTACTCAAGTTAGTAGCAAAGAAAAAGAAATTTTTTCTCGCACCTGTTGTCCATTACGGTGTATGTACTACTACGAAAGAACATTTAGGAACAATCAGCATTACCCCTGAGACACTCAGACGGCTTTCTTTTGATCTGGTGATAGAAGCCTGCAAAAAGGGTTTAAGAAACTTTTTACTTATTTCAGGCCATGGTGGGAGCCTCCATATGGCAGCTTTAAAAGAAACTGCTGAATTACTCATTGAAAAATTGAAGGGCATAAAGATAGCTGTTTTTTCACCCTATGATCTCCTCTGGAAAGAACTATCTGAATTAGCAGAAACGCCCAATGATTCTCACGCAGGAGAATTAGAGACGTCAATGGTTCTTTACCTATCTCCTGAACTTGTGAAGGGAAGGGCGGCTGAGGAGTATCCTAAAATCCCAAAGCCATTCAGTGTAAAAGACAAGGTGAAATATTGGCCTGGTGGGGTATGGGGAAATCCCAAGAAGGCTTCAGCAGAAAAAGGCAAAAAGGCGGTACATTTAATGGCTAACAAAATAATAGAGATACTTGAAGAGATAGAAAAGCACAAATAACCTGTCATCGTTTATCTATAAGTTGCTTTAAGGCACTGGCATCTCTATACCCTGTAATGACCCTCCCATCTGGCAGAATCAGGGCAGGCGTACCGGTGATGCCAAGTTTTTCAGCGAGGTTTATGTTTTCATCAAGCGCAGTGGTTTTGCATTTCGGCTTTGGTAAAGGTTTATTCTGAAAAGCATCTTCGAGAAGGGCAAGTGATTTTTCGCAGACTATGGCTTTCGCTTTATCGTATGCGCCAGCATGCATTTTCAGCGGAAACATCTTTATGAAAAAGACAATATCCTTCCTCTCTTTGATTACCTTCTTCATCTCCTGATGAAGTTTTGCACAGTATGGTCAGTCAGGGTCATCAAAGACAATAACCGTATGTCGGGCACTTCTGTCACCAATCACAAGGGCATCTTTGAGAGGAATCTGTGATACATTTACCTTGTTAAGCTCTACAAGACGATCCTGGGTGAGATTCTTCTTCCCCTGTATTCCAATGATCGTCCCTGAGAATAAATGTTTTTTGGAGAAATAAATATATACGATGCCTTTCTTGCCGTTTGATTCTAAAACTACCTCCCATATGCTTTTGACTGGTACAGTTTTTATATCAAGTATCTTTGGGTTTTGGATAAGGTCTTTCAACAACGCCAATGCCTCTTCTTTTTTCAGGGTATGGCATTTTGAGCATTCTTGCCCCTTTGTTTGAAATGCAAAAGAATAAGACACCGGAAATAATAAAAGAATTGCAGTCAGAAAGAAAAAAATCTTACTCATAAGCCAACTTCTTAACATTCTTTATATTAACACAATATAACCATTCAATGACGGGTGGAGTTTGGTAGCCGCAGGCTTTAGCCTGCGTTAATGGCGCAACCTAAAGGTTGCGGCTACCACCTGTGACTGAAGGATTACAACACAATTCGAAAAAATGATTGCATTTAGAGGTGAATTATAATATAGTAAAAAATAGTAAGCAGGGTAATGTCAAAAGTTTTATGAAAAAAGAGGATAAAATATGAAACCACAGAGGGGAGGAAACGGACTCTCTTATAACATATTGATATTTAATATTTTCTCTGTGTTCTCTGTGGTTAAGGTTTGACAATACGGTAAGTAGAGGGAGGAGGTTTTATGCGTGATAAGGTTGAGGCGGTTCTGGCAAAAATAAGGGTAGGTCTTAAGTCAGATGGTGGAGATATAGAACTTGTAGACATAAAAGACAGTGTTGTATATGTGAAGTTAAAGGGTGCCTGTGGATCATGCCCGATGGCAACGCTTACTTTGAAAAACTGGGTTGAAGCAAACTTAAAGAGAGAAATACCAGGAATAAGCGCTGTTCAGTCTGTTTAATCAATAAGAATGAGGTTAAGGAACAGGAATTGTTTGTAAACCTCACATTCAACAGCAAAAAAATATTCCAAAAAATTGTACCTTTCGTATTGGTATGTCTGTTTTCCCTCACTTCTCTTGTTATTGCTTCCGGTAAAATAGATGTCAAAGGTATTCGCTACTGGTCTTCTCCTGATTACACAAGGATTGTGGTTGATCTCTCAGACCCCATTGAGTTTTCAAAAAACCGTTTATCAAACCCTGACAGGCTTTTTTTCGACCTGGGGAATACCACAATGGCAAAGGATATAGAGACAAAACTTCCTATCGGTGACGGTATATTGAAAGCAGTCAGGGCAGGTCAGTTCAAACCTGATACCGTTAGGGTTGTCCTTGACCTTGAAAATATTTCAGATTTTAGTACCTTTATGTTAGATAGTCCTGCAAGGCTTGTTATTGATGTGTATGGAACTAAAAGGGAGATGAAGAAGCCAGAAGCTGTTCTTGCGAAAAGGAGGATTATTATCGACCCGGGACACGGAGGACATGATCCTGGGGCTGTTGGCTATAAAGGGCTTTATGAAAAAGACGTTGTGCTTGACATAGCGCTCAAGCTTAAGAAACTCCTTCTATCTGATCCACTCAATGAAGTTTTTCTGACAAGGGAGACCGATGTATTCATGCCGCTGGAAGAAAGAACGGTTATAGCAAACAAAAAAAATGCAGACCTCTTTTTATCCATACATGCCAATGCGAGTCCGAAAAGGAAGACGAGAGGGATTGAGACATATCTCCTGAACTGGACAAATGATGTAGAGGCTATGAGGGTTGCAGCAAGAGAGAATGCAATATCCCTCAAGAAGATGAAAGAGATGCAAAAACAGATGGATATACTGGAAATAATCAAGAGTGACCTTGTGCGGGAAAACAAAAGGGATGAGTCTATCAAGCTTGCCCACTATATCCAAAAAACTATGGTGTCAACACTGAATAATGATAATAACAATAAAGATATATTAGACCTTGGTGTCAAGCAGGCACTCTTTTATGTGCTTTTTGGTGCAAGGATGCCATCTGTACTTGTTGAAGTCTCGTTTATCAGTAATCCTGAAGAGGAAAAGCTGCTTTCTCAGGAATCATACAGGATACAGATAGCAAAGGCGATTGCTGAAGGGCTGAATAAATATATTACATTAATACCATCTATACCAGCAGTTCAAAAGGTCGCAGAATCGAGAAGCGCTAAAAGACATTCAAGGTAAACTTTTTGTCCCCAGAAATTAAGATCATCTTATATATAGTTTTTGTTATCTGTCTTTTCCTTATAAAAAATATCACTGTTTATCTTTTTATATTTACTGCGACCCTGATACTTCTCTTCAGGATACCTATTAGATCTCTTAAGAGCGGGTTGATCCCGATAAGCCTTTTCCTTTTGTTTACCTTTATCAGCAATATATTATTCCAGCATGGAAGAATCATTTACAGTAAAGGACCTATCGTTATCACCGATGAAGGGCTCAATATAGCCTCTGTCAGAACGATGAGAATATTTCTCATGATAGCAGGTGCAAAGATACTGACAGCCACAACACAGATAGAATTACTGGTTGGTGCATTCGGGAAGATATTAAGACCTCTTGAGCGTTTAGGTATACCTGTTGTAGAGTTTTTTTCTACGATGGGACTTACCATGAAGGCCCTTCCAAGACTCAAAGACCATATAATGGAGACCTACAGGGAGAAGATGAAAGAAGCGAAGGTAACAGATTTCCGTGGCCGTGCAAAGGTTATTTCTACATTTCTGATGCCTTTACTTGTTAAGAGCATCCAATCACCAGAGAGTTTTTTTAAAGAAAAATCAATGAATGAAAAACCGAAATAATCTACAATAGGCGGTGAACCTTCTAATATAATGCCACAAATGCTTTTCACATGACGTTTGGTATTATATTTTTAAATTTTGCAATTTGCAATTTGAAATCGTTGAGTAGCCATTTGTCTCTAAACTCTCTCAATGTCTTCACATGCGGGTCTATGTATGAGCCATAGTGGGCAGTGGTAATGAAGCAACCTCCTTTCTTCTATCTATAAACATCTTTGCGATGTCGCACACGGTAAATCGTGATAACCTTCTGCTTTTCATTAATAGTATAGACTACTCTATAATCTCCTATACGTAATCTATATTTATCTTCACCTTTTAGCTTTTTAGATTGAGGATACGGACGTGGCTGTACTTTTAAGGATAAAATGGCTTCGTCAATTTTTAGGAATTCAGGGTCTGGGATATCGTCAAGCTCTTTTCTCGCAGATTTTTTGAAGGTTAGTTTATACACCCCGGCAAGCTTTTCTTCTACGGCTGTAAGCCTCGTAGTCCTCTACAGGTTCATCTTTTCTTTCCTCGATAACTTTTAGATCAGAAATTTCCTCAATCAACTCTTCTAACCTGTATAGTTCGTCAATGTCAATTATAGCCGCTACTTTACGCCCTTTTTTATCAGTTACATACTGTTTAACCTTTATAACATCTTTTTCTTCCAATCCTGTAAGCATGATACCACCTCCTCTAACATCTTTCATAATTATATCAGGTGGAAAGATAAAGCGTCAAAAGGGAATCTTGTATTTGAATAGATTATTGTTTCCTTCTCCTGAGATATGTGGCGACACCTATCAATAAAATAAGCCCTAAATTAAATGGATATTTTATCCCATAGACTACTGGTGTGAGGGCGAGGCGTGTGGCTATCTTGAGTACCGCATGCTGTTTTATATAATCAGCAATTTGTGGCCCTTTTTCAAAATATGGGAAGTGTCCCTTTTGATAGTATAAAGGTTATTTCTACATTTCTGATGCCTTTACTTGTAAGAAGCATACACTCACCTGAGAAATTCTTTCAAGAAAAGACTATGGATAAAGAAATATCAAAAATCAAATAATCGGCAATTAGAATTAGATTCTTGTCCCTAAACTCCCTCAAGACCTGAACATGCGTGTCAAGATATGAACCGTTCTTTTTATGCAGTCTTAAGCTCTTTACGGAGATGTTCCCTTATCCAGCTTCTTATTAAAGTAGAAACATCAACTCCCTTTGCATTGGCAAGTTTTTTAAGATTATGAATCGTTTTGTCGTCAAGTCTCATCTGAAAATTTCTTTTAAGGCGTGGCTTCTCAAAGACTATTTCATTTGTTTCCTTGAGTTCGTCAAGATAATCTATGACACTATGAGAGTTCCAGAATTCTCTTTCTTCTTTTAGACTTTTAAATATAGGAATTTTTTTCATCTTCATTTCCCTCTCCTTTGATAATATTTCTGTTCTTTGTTATCCATATCTCTTGCAGTTATTACCTTAATCCTACCTTTCAATTTAAAGGATACTACTATAGTCAGATATCTCCCGGACATAGCTCTGGACAATACAATATACCTTCCATTCCGACCTTTTAGTATTATAGAATTGCCTTCAAAAATTGCTTCTTCAACTTCCTTTGGAGAAATGCCATGCTTCGCAATATGATAAATAGTTTCTTCATCCCAGAGTATCTGGCTTATTTTCATAGTTACATTGTAATTAAAAATAGAAAAGTTGTCAATAAAGTGAATGCAAAATTGGGGAAATTAGAGGTATGTCTTCAAACTTTCTTATAAAGTCTTCTTCTTTTGTAAAAAACTGCTTTATTATCTACTCAATATATGCTTTCTTTTAATAGCAATTATCCCTAAGCACAAAACAATCAAGGTTAGCCGCGGATATTTTATTCTGCCCAGAATTTTTCCGGGTCTATATTAAAACGCCTTAACACAGCATCGATAACTCTAACACTATGTTCTGTGCCTTCTCCATGACATTTTATAGGAATTTGTGGGCCTTTATATTTATTACCAATTCCTGATTTGAGAATTAAGATTCTTTCACTACCTTTTCCTCTTGCTGTAACTTCAATGACACCAAATTCTTTTAGCTTTTTAATCAATTCTCTATGTTTCAATGGATGAGGCTGGATTTTAGGCAAAGCAGAATTCTACTTCTTTAATTGGTGGAATTGTTTTCTCTTTTATTTTAGGTGCAATAAAACTGATTTTTTTAATCTCGCATTTTGTGGTAGATCCTATTTTCCCCCACACTTCAGAAGGGGCAGGTTTAAAAATATTTTCCAAATTATCATTTTCAATAGCATAAATATAATGAGCTTTTATAAGGCTAATAATATCATCTTCTACAGCCTTTTTACTTGTATTTGTTGCAACAATATCCATCTGGAGGCAATGAGCTACCCATTCATTACCCTCTTTGTAAATTAAGACATTAACCTTAATAGATGGTAATTTCTTAATTAACATATCATCGCCCTCCTTTATAAACCTCTTGGCTTCATTATAACATAATCTGTTAGTCTCCTAAATAGAAACCTCGAAAGAAATTTTTAAGACATGATACTTTGTAAAAGACTCATAAATGTATAGAAAATGGACTCAAGAGGCTTGTATGTGTCTATATTTATTGTTGTTTAAAACTCACGCTAAAAGGTATCCACTCCTTTCTCGCAATAACAACAATAATAAACAAGGGCAAAACAATCAAGGTTAGCTACAGATATTTTATCCCATAGGGCAACTGGTGTGAGGACGAGGCGTGTGGCTATCTTGAGTACCGTAAGCTGTTTTATATAATCTGCAATTTGTGGCCCTTTTTCAAAATATGGGAAGTGTCCCTTTGATATTTCCTGATAAGGCGGTCGAGCGTAGCGATGACCGCCTTATCGTTCCTGGTGCAAAAGAAGCCTGAAAGGTTTGGACATTAGTCTTTTCCGCCATGTTATCTGTCGGTGCGGGCATATCTTTCAAATAAATTTTGCAGATTTGCTCCTTTTCCTATCTTTTTCCCTGCCTGCAACGTTCTTTACCGTTGCAGGCATTGCACTTTACCTTTCCCACAAAACTACCACCTATTATAAGATGGAGGTGGTGAATAAGACGGCGGAGGAGTATAAGATGGAGGTGGTGAATAAGACGGTGGAGGAGTAAATCTATCGATTACTGAGTCCATAA